>NZ_JAPX01000049.1:0-138900 GCF_000524355.1 Veillonella sp. ICM51a | reverse complement strand
GGAGGATAGGAAGTCGCTGATTAAGCTAAAGGCTAACCGAATGGTTAGCCTTTTTTGTTATCCCTCATAGGTTATTTATATGAATTTAGAATGACCTATGAGGGGTTTTTCATTGAAACAAAAGAGCGGTTATGTTATCCTCGAATAGTATGAAGTTATAATTTTATATTGTAAGAAGGTTCTTAATCATGTTAATAACAATAGGTAAACGTATAGTATATACGATCATTATTTGTATTGCATTACTATTCATAGCATTAGGAAGTATGTGGTGTTTATCATCGCATTATAAGCTTTATGGTGTTCCCGTTTTAAATTATCATCAAGTTAATGATAAGTATCATTCTGCACTGACACTTGATGTGGCACAGTTTAAGAAACAGATGGAGTACTTACATAACGAAGGGTATCATACGATTAGCCTCGATGATTTATATGCGTATGTGACAGAAGGCAAGGAACTCCCCGATAAACCGATTGTTCTCACCTTCGATGATGGTTATATCGACAACTATGAGGATGTTTTGCCTATCTTAGAATCCTATGATATGCAAGCAACCATATTTATGATTAGCGATGCTGTTAATACAAAACGTTTTATGTCTATCAATGAATTAAAAACTATGGACGCTCATAAGTTTATTGTAGAAGGTCATACTAATCATCATAGTATTTTAACGCGCATTGATCCTTCTAAACTTGATGATGAGATTAAAGGTGGTAAGGATACATTACAGGCTTTCATGGGAAAACCCATCGATTACTTAGCGTATCCTGGTGGTTTTAATAATGCCGAAATTCAACGCATTACTAGTGAAAGCGGGTATAAGATGGCTTTCACAGTCACACCGGGAACGGTTAAACCAGGTCAAAATTTATATGCGTTGCCAAGATTGGCCATATTCCAAGGTGATACACCGTATTTATCATTCTGGATGCGTTTGCACTGCGCGCCATTTATTACTTATACATGGCAATTACGAGATACATTACGGGATAATGGATTTACAAAATTGGCTAGTTTGATACCATTGTTTTAGGAGGATATATGTCTCAAGAAGTTTTACATCGACCTCTCAATGTCGCTGTTCTAACAGTTTCTGATACACGGACTATGGAAACTGATAAAGGCGGAAATAAGGTTCAAGAATTATTAGAAGCTGCTAATCATAATGTAGTAGCTCGAAAGATTGTCATCGATGATTACGATGAAATCCGTAATGCCATTATTCCTTGGTGTAATGATGAATCAATAGATGTGGTCATTTCTACAGGTGGCACCGGTATTGCCATGCGTGATGTGACCATTGAAGCCGTGGATTCTATTATTGAAAAGGCTATACCTGGATTTGGTGAAATTTTTAGGTATCTTTCTTTTACGGAGGATATTGGTACCAAATCTATTGCATCTCGTGCAGAGGCAGGTGTAAATTCGAATACATTAATTTTTTCTATTCCTGGTTCGGTGGGAGCCGTTACTCTTGGCATGAGTAAATTAATTATTCCGGAAATGCCTCATTTGGTGCGAGAAATCAATAAATAGATAGGCACGCACTGATTTACTATGCTATAATTGTATTGTAATTATAGAAGCTAACAGTACTGTATCAGGAGGATCTCCATGGCTTTTAAATTAAAAGGAAAAGAAGAAAAGTTTTTTAGTATTTTAGAAAATCATGCTGAACTTACCTATGAAAGTGCGGAAATGATGGAACGCGTTTTCAAAGGCGAAGTTTCTAAAGAAGAAGCATTCTTGGAAATTGATACAAAAGAAAAAGCTGCGGATGAATTAGTTAATGAAACAGTTGATCGCTTGCGTAAAACATTCATTACACCGATGGACCGTGAAGATATCCAATTGTTGATTGATCAATTAGATACTACACTTGATAATATCAAAGAAATCATGGATAAAATGGTTATGTATCATGTAGGTAAACCTAGTGATGGTGCCATTCGCATGAGTGAAATCGTCGTAAAATGTGTTAAACATATCAATAAATCTATCGGTTACATGGGTAGCCTTAAAAAAGATCATGTGAAGGTAGAAGGTCGTGTACATCAAGTGTTGAAACTTGAATCTGAAGCAGATAATATTTACCATGAAGAAATGGCGAAATTATTTACAGAATGTACGGATCCAATTGAAATTATCAAATGGAAGGAAATCCTTAGCTCCATGGAGGATGTAATCGATGGTTGCGAAGATTTGGTTGGTACATTCCGCCGGGTAGTATTGAAGTATGCTTGAGTCACATTACTTAGTTTGGCTAGTCGTATTTCTAGCCCTAGCATTTGACTACATCAATGGCTTCCACGATACGGCTAATGCGATTGCCACATCTGTTTCAACCCGTGCTATTGAACCTAAAAAAGCAATCATGATGACGGCGGCACTTAATTTTTTGGGTGCTATGGTGAGTACTGGGGTTGCGAAGACAATCGGTGGTGATATTGTTATGTCTCCATCTCTTATCAATAGTGGTATCATTTCAGCAGCCCTTATCGGGGCCATCGTATGGAATTTGCTGACTTGGTACTGGGGAATCCCTAGTTCATCATCCCATGCACTAATTGGTGGTATCATTGGTGCCGTAGGCTGGTCAGTAGGTTTTGATGCTTTAAATGAATCAGGGATTTTAAAGATTTTCTTTTCTCTCATCTTATCACCATTAGTAGCAATGGTTGGTGGCTATATCATCATGAAATTGTTGCTACTCCTCTTTGGTAGATTTTCTCCTATTGTTTTAAATGATAGATTTAGATCCATGCAAATCGTATCGGCCGTTATGATGGCTTTTTCACATGGTTCTAATGACGCACAAAAGGCGATGGGGATTATTACATTGACCTTACTTAGCGGTGGTTATATTGATACCTTAGATGTTCCATTGTGGGTTAAGTTGTGCTGTGCGACTGCGATGGCTTTTGGTACGGCTGTTGGTGGTTGGAAAATTATTTCCACCATGGGGACAAAAATCTTTAAATTAGAAACCATTAATGGTTTTGCAGCCGATTTAAACTCTGCTATTACTATTTTTACTGCTACATTCTTGCATTTACCTGTAAGTACTACACATGTTGTGAGTGGTTCTTTGTTGGGGGTAGGTGCTTCTAAGCGTATTAAAGCAGTAAACTGGGGCGTAGCACGTTCTATGGTCATGGCGTGGTTCGTAACAATTCCGCTATCTGGTATAGTAGCTGCCATTGCTTATGAAGTAGGACATCTTCTATTTGGCAAATTCTTTTAGAACTACATATAATAAATGAGAAGGACTATTAGTAGCTTACTAATAGTCCTTTTTTGTGATATTAATTACAGTTTTATAAAACAATACCATTGCAGTATTGTTTTATATCGTTTATACTAAATGTAGTAATACGTAGACGTTGTTATTGGAAAAGGAGTGCTTATGAAATTAAATCAAGCCACGGACTATGCGTTTCGCATGATTTTGCACATGGCGATGTTACCATCTGGTCAGAAGGTAACAGGCGGTGTATTGGCTGAGCAAGAGATGATTCCAGAACGTTTTTTGCTTAAGATAATGCGCAGCCTTATTGCAGCAGGAATCATGAAATCCTTCCGCGGGGTGGATGGTGGATTTGCATTAAATCGTGAGCCCAAAGATATTTCCATGCTCGATGTGATTAGAGCCGTTGAGGGGGATACGTATTTACAGCGTTGTTTGTATGATGTCGGTTCTTGCTCAAAAGCATGTATGGGCCAATGTGCAGTTAATGAAGCTATGTCTGTTGTACAAGCTGAACTTGTAAGACAGATGGAAAGTGTGACTTTCGATAAATTAGCTGTGCGCGAAAAAGAGATTTTAGAGACCATGAATCCTTGTGTATCTCATGCGTAACGATGTAAGACATTCATCAAGTGTGTATTTTTGAGTCAATTCTAAGGAGGAAAAGACATGTTTGAAGCACTGGATTTAGCACGTTTACAGTTCGCGCTAACATCTATCTATCACTGGCTATTCGTACCGTTCACATTAGGGATGACGGTTATCGTAGCCATTTTAGAATGGACCTTTGTAAGCACCGGTAAAGAAGTTTACCAAAAAATGGCAAAATTCTGGGGTAAATTATTCTTAATTAACTTTGCCATGGGTGTTGTAACAGGTATCGTTCAAGAGTTCCATTTCGGTATGAACTGGGCTGAATATTCTCGTTTTATGGGTGATATTTTTGGTGCCCCACTTGCCCTTGAAGCATTAATGGCATTTTTCTTGGAATCTACATTTATGGGCGTTTGGATCTTTGGTTGGGGTCGCTTATCTAATAAAGCGCATGCTACTGTGGCAACATTAGTTGCATTAGGTACCAATTTATCCGCATTCTGGATCCTTGTAGCAAACTCTTTTATGCAGCATCCTGTAGGCTATGTAATTCGCAATGGTCGTGCGGAAATGGAAAACTTCGCAACCATCGTATCTAATGGTTATGTACCTGGCCAATTTGCTCATATTGTATTAAATGGTTCCATGACAGCAGGTGTCATCATTATGGCTATCAGCGCATGGCACTTGATTCGTAAGAGCAATGTTGATTTCTATAAAACCTCTGTAAAATGGGGTATGGTAATTACCTTAATTGCTGGTACATTAGGTGCTTTTGCAGGTCATCATCAAGGCCAATATATTACTAAAGAACAGCCTATGAAAATGGCAGCTATGGAAGCTCTTTGGGAAACTCAAGATCCAGCTCCATTCTCTTTGGTAGCTAATATCGATACAAAAGCACAACAAAATACAGGTGCCATTGAAATCCCTGGCGGCTTATCCTTCTTAACACAAAACTCCTTTACATCTGGTAAGGTAGAAGGTATTAAAGATTTACAAGCTAAATCTGAAGCTCAATATGGCCCTGGTAATTACATTCCAGATGTTCCTGGTATTTTCTGGACATTCCGCATCATGGTAGCGGCTGGCTCCATTATGTTATTAGTTGCTTTCATCGGCTTGGTATTAAATGCTAAAGGTAAACTCGTAGAGAATAAAACATTCTTGAAAATTATTTTCTGGATGTTACCATTACCTTACATCGCTCAATCCACTGGTTGGTTTGTTGCAGAAGCAGGTCGTCAACCATGGCTTGTATATGGCCTTCAATTGACTGCTAATGGTGCTTCTAAATCCGTTACAGCTCCTGAAATCATGACTACTATCATTGGTTTTACAGTTATTTATATCTTGGCTGCTATTGCCGCATTGTATTTAGCTGTAGAGCATATTAAAAAAGGTCCTGATGGACAAACAATTTACCATGTAGAAGAAAAAGAGGAGGCAAGATTATGGAACTAATTATGAATAACCTTAATGTGATCTGGTTCATCTTGCTTTGTGTATTGTTTGCAGGTTTCTTCTTCTTAGAAGGCTTCGACTATGGCACAGGTATTCTTCTACCAGTCATTGGTAAAACTGACGTTGAACGTCGTCAAATGATTAATGCGTTAGGTCCTATTTGGGATGGTAATGAAGTATGGATGATCACTGCTGGTGGCGCATTATTCGCATCCTTCCCTCATGTATATGCTACATTGTTTAGTGGTTTCTACATGGCATTGTTCTTAATGCTTGCTGTACTTATCATGCGTGGCGTTGCTTTTGAATTCCGTTCTAAAAGTGCAAATCGCACATGGCGTAAAGTATTTGACTATTGTATTTTTATCGGTTCTATCGTTCCTGCCTTATTGTGGGGTGTAACAGTAGGTAACTTGATCCAAGGCACACCTATTGATGAAACGATGACATATATTGGTACATTCTGGGATTTACTTAGCCCTTACACTGTATTATGTGGTGTTGCTTTCGTTTTAGTGTTTACATACCATGGTGGTTTGTTTACATCTATTAAAACAGCAGGTCCTATCTCTGAACGTGCACGTGCAGCATCTCTCGTTACAGGTGTACCTACTGCAATCGGTGTGATTGCGTTGATTATTGCATCCTATGTATACACTGATTTGTACAGCTCTATCTTAGCTACTATTTTCTGTGCCTTAGCTGTTGTTTGCTTCCTTATTTCTTGGGCTGCAGCACGTACGCGCAATACAAAATGGGGCTTTGTATTTAGCTCTCTTTCCGTTATTTTGATTACGGCTACATATTTTGCAGGTCTATTCCCTCGCATTATGGTATCTTCTTTGAACCCAGCGTGGAGCTTGACCATTACAAATGCATCTTCTTCTGAATATACCTTGGCATTGATGACTGCGGTTGCAGTGGTATTTGTACCAATCGTATTAGCATATCAAATTTGGGTATACTGGACATTCCGTCATCGTGTAACAGAAAAAGACTTACATTATTAATATAGGCACTTTTACCGATTGTGAAAGTTTGATCCCTTTTGTGAGGCGTGCTGTAGCGGCACGCCTCATTTTTATGGTAAGATGAATGTAATATTGATAAAATTAGATTTAAAGGGGGTTAGATATGATACAGAAAACGGCGCTTCGCGTCATTAAAAGTAAAAGGCTCGTATTATTGGCACTGATTATGTCTAGTATTTTACAAAGTCTTTCTATAGTAGGACAAGCTTGGTTTTTTGCCACATTAATACATAATTTGGTTTTTCTTGATCATACTGTGTTGGATGAATCTAATACAATTACATGGCTTGCGGTATTCATTATATTACGTTTAGTTTTTTCTTATATACAGGAACATGTATCGTCTAGTTTGGGTCATTCTGTTAAATCTATTTTGCGTAAAGAAGCTCTTTCGCATCTATTTAGATTAGGTATTCAACGAGGAGAATCTCAAGGTGATACGATACATCTCATTACTGATGGATTAGAACAAGTAGAGGCCTATGTTTCGAGCTATATACCTCAAATGCTATATGCGATTATCATCCCACTAGTAATGGGGATTGCCATAATGGATACATTGCCTATTATCGGGGCTATTTTAATAGGTACAGTACCATTAATTCCATTGTTTATGATTTTGATTGGTAAACAAGCGGAAAAGATGAATCAAGAGCAATGGGATCGGATGAGTCTCTTATCAGGTCATTTTTTAGATGTATTGCGAGGCATTACCACATTAAAGGTGTTTGGTCGTGCAAAGGAACAAATACAAGTCATCAGTCGACTGTCTAATGAATTTAAAGACTCTACCTTACGCGTATTGCGTGTGGCTTTTCTATCTGCTCTCGTCTTGGAATTAGTTAGCACAATAAGTACAGCTATCATTGCGGTGTATTTAGGCCTTACACTATTAGATGGCGGTTTGGATTTTCTTCCAGCCTTCTTTATATTATTGTTGGCGCCAGAGTTTTATACACCTTTTAGACAATTAGGAGCTGCTTTTCACACCGGTATGTCTGGTAAAACTGCACTTGCTAAATTTGATGCTTTTATGAATACACCTATTGTATTACCTCGAGGTGGCAATTGTCGTATTCAAGGGACAATTGAATCCATACGCCTAGATAATTTAAATTATACCTATCCAGAAACAAGCAATGGTATAAAGCATATTACATTGCAGGCATGTCGCAATAAACCGATTATGCTTGTTGGTGAAAGTGGGGCTGGTAAATCGACGATTGCGCGAATATTAGGTGCTTTTTTAGAGGCTCCTTCGAACAGTGTATATGTTAATGATATAGATCTATCAACTTGTTCTATGGATTGGTGGCGTACACAGGTTACGTATGTGTCTCAAAAACCTCATGTTATGCATGGTACGCTACGAAATAATATTGCCTTTGGACAAGATGTAAGTGATGACGAGCTTTTAGAAGCAGCCAAACTAGCGGAGTTACATGATGTAATTTGTGAAAAGGGCTTGGATTTTGTCGTTGGTGAAGGAGGCATGGGTCTTAGTGGTGGCGAACTACAACGTATTGCCTTGGCACGTGCTTTTTTACATGGTGGACAAGTTCTTATTTTAGACGAAGTTACATCCCATTTGGATGTGAATACAGAGGCTCAAATCAGTTGTGCATTACAGCGCTTGATGAAGGATAAAATTGTTATTCTTGTAGGGCACCGTATTCAAACGATGCAGTGGGCCTCTCAGTTATATGTGTTGCGTCAAGGTGAAATAATTGAGCAGGGAACCTATGAATCCTTGTTGGCACAGAATGGTTATTTTAAGGCGCTAGTAGATGCTGGGACTGGTTCGTTTGTAATGGATGATGAGGATGTGTCATATGTTTCTGAGCTTGAGGTTCCATTGCCACAACAACAAGAGGCATTAAGTAATAGTAAAGTCCCATATGAAGCCGATGAAACTAAGTATAGTGATATTGAAGGTTGGAAATTGTTATTTTCCGTATTAAAACCTGCTCGTTGGTCCTTAGTACTTGCCTTAGTTTTCACTTCTCTGACCGTATTCATGAATGTAGGGCTTTTGAGCGTATCCTCTTGGTTACTGGCATCGGCTGCATTACAACCTGGTATCACTTACTTGAGCCTCGCTATCGTAGGTGTGCGCTTCTTTGGTATTAGCCGTGCTGTATGTCGTTATTTTGAGCGGTATACATCTCATAAAATGGCATTTCAAGGTTTGTATGGGTTGCGTGTATGGTTTTATACCTATCTAGAACCATTGGCACCAGCTATATTTAAACGATGGGGCGCAGGGGATATGCTCAACCGAATTATGGCGGATATTGAAGTACTGCAATTCTTTTATTTACGCACCTTAATTCCTCCTGTAGCAGCCATTGTATTAACTATATTGGTATCCTTTGGTGTCGGTACTATAGATGCGCATTTATCAACGCTTGTGTGGTGTGCTGCACTGATGACAGGTGTTGTACTACCGTATGGCATATATCGTTATCATCGTACATCCTTAAATATGATCAGTCAGGTACAAGGTCACTTCAAGTCAACATTGACTGATACATTAGAAAGTTTAGAAGACATCATTAGTTACCATAATGAAAATCTAGTTATGGAACGTATGATGCAATCTATAGATGATGTAGAGTACCATAAGTGGCGTATTTCTAAAGGTATGAATTTAGGAAATACGATGTTTATTGCTATTGTACAGATTGTAGTTGTGTTAGCGGCCCTATTAGCAAGTAATGTATTAACTGGCCCTTGGGCAAGTGTTATGGTCGTAGTATGTGCCATTGGTATTCAAGCTTGGTTTGAAGCGCTGCAGCCTATGATTGTATCCGTTCATCATGGTTATGAAAGTTTAGTAGCGATTCGTCGATTGTTACAAATTAAGCATGCACCTCTGCCAATCAAGGATACAGGCTGTGTAGATTTAGATTCTATGGATACGATATCATTGAAACATGTTAATTTTGGGTATGATCACTCATCACTTATATATAAAGATTTAACATTAGATATACCAAAAGGACAGGCTGTTGCTATTGTTGGTGCTAGTGGGTCTGGTAAAACCACATTGTTTTCCTTGTTAGAAAGGCTATATGATTACTCTGGCTATATTTCGGTAGGTCACAATGAATTAAAGAGTGTTACGATTGATTCTTGGCGAAATTTAATGGGATCTATCACACAAGACACTTATATTTTTCATGCCACACTGGAGGACAATATTCGCCTTGCCAAGCCGCATGCAAGTGCGGATGAGGTACAACATGTTGTAGAACAAGCTGTTTTATCTGATGTAGTTACCCGGTTGCCAAAAGGCTTACGAACAATTGTAGGTAGTGGAGGGGTAGGTCTTAGCGGCGGTGAACGTCAACGTGTTGCTTTAGCTCGATTATTCTTGCGAAATCCTGAACTAATACTTCTCGATGAACCGTTAGAGGGGTTAGATCAAGTAACAAGACGAAAATTACATAATGATATTCTAGCTTTTACAAAAGAAAAAACTGTTTTATATATTACACATCAGTTAGAAGGCTTAGAGCTGATGGATCGTATTCTCTTTATGGAAAAAGGTCGTATTGTAGAAGATGGAACCTTTAGCGAGTTAATTGCTAAGAAAGGGCGATTCTATGCATATTGTCGACTTACGATGGCCAGTGTATAAGTAGTATCTGATGGAAAGGCCTTAGTAGATCTCTGTATATACCTCGATAAAATGGGTAAATTATGGTATAATTGTAATGTTTGAGATATAAAAATCTTGTGTAGTGTGCATAAATTGGAGCGACTATGACAAAAATCTTCACCAAGTTACGATCGTTGGTGGATGACGCATTAAATGAACGTTCTCCTATTATTGAACAGGATACGACACTTATGGCTGCACCTGTGGAGCGAGAACTATTTGATCATAGAATTCTCTATATTGAAGAGGATATGGTCAATCGGATGCTCCGTGCTGCGTTTCGAAATCATTGGTTAATCTATTCTGTAACCTTTGAATTTGAGCCGAATAACCAAGTATTTCTCTCCATTATTACTAAATGGGGGAATGTGATTAATGTGGAATTTACCATCGAAGATGTGTGGTTCGATGACTATTCATCTTCCTTTGCTATTAAGTTAGATACTGCTAATATAGATACCGGTGGGTTTATTTTGAACTCGATTCTCCACCTCCTAGGCAACTGGTGCCTTAGCCTATTTGGCATATTTTTTAATCCTATTGCTATTGGCCGATTAGGCTCTACTGTGCGATTTGAGAAGAAGGGAATTCTTCAATTTGATTTAGTACCCAATTCTAGAATCAAAAAATTTATTCCTTTGCCAGAACGTCATGTAGGTAGTACAGGTCCTGTTTTATTGGGAAATCCTAAAACTGGACAGTCTGTATTGCAATTAGACTATTATGCATTTCATGATCCAGTAGATACATTTACAGTTCCTGACGTGCCAACGAGAACGAGTTGGGTTAGATCCATTGATATTGCCGCTGTATTACTGTTACCAATCGGTGTATGGATTACATTTATAATTCTTCATCACTATTTACCAACTGAGACTTTAGAGTTTTCTTTTTCTACATACTTTTTGATTTCATTAGGGATTTTTATTATATCCTTCTTAGTAATGAATATTCCACGGTATGTATATATGTATGTAGACTCTCGAAAACAGTGGCAAAGTGCATTTGTACATAATAATATAAAAATTCAATTGCGTAAGTTACACCGACGCATTTTCATGCAGCAAGCTTCGTTGTCTACAGATTGTGACGAATGTGTAGCCTCTCAAAGTCAAGAGCGGATCAAGCAATTATTATTACAGATTCGAGACAAACGGTTCTTAGCTAATCGATTGAAAATAGCAGATGATGATCGTGCTAGAAAACAAAAGGTTAAATTTATCATTGCTTATATTGGGTGTACATTAATAGAATTAATGTTGTTGATGAATTAACTACATAGCATAACAAAAAGGCTGAGCCTCCTGGCTCAGCCTTTTGTTGTTAGACTAGGTTTATTATCTTTTTTTACGTCGTTTTCGTACCTTTTTTCGAACCTCTTGTTCCTCTTGTGTCGGTGGTTCTGTAATTGGTTGTGATTGTACTGGCTCTTGATTCATAAATGGAGGATAGCCATACTTATTTGGCTCTGGTTGACCCGGTAATACCCAAAATAGGAATCCGATAATCCACACGAATAAATCTAATAAATAATTTAATGGTGTTACGGCTGAATAGGTATTGATGAAAATAATAATGGTAGCCCATAAAATACCAGCCCAACCATTAAATCCAATATCATGTATCCGTCTAGTGAATAATCCACAGGCTAGTGGAAATAACATGGCCTGTAATGCGCCTACAAAAATACGTGTAGCCCAATATGCAGGCAACGTTACGATGTAGTCGATTAAACGTTCCTCGATGATATCTACGATATAGAAGAGTATCATTAAAGCTATGAAGAGTATGATAAATTGTAGTCTGTTAAAGCGCCCCGAAAGGTTGAATATGGTATAGCCCTTACGTCGTCCCTGATATGCTATACCAAAACCTACTAAGCAGATTAGTACAGTTCGTAGAACTGGATATAATAAATCCATGAAGTCCCCTTTATAAAAATAAACATAACGTATATTTTCTATGTGTTTAAGTATATCATGAACAGGCTATTTGGACAATTTAAACGGATTATTTGGATAGATTAGTTAATTCTGGTAATACAAGTTCAAAGGCGATACCATGTTTCATGGATTTTACGTTATCTACAGTAGCTTGGATTGATTTTGTAGTAAAATTCATCGCCAGTTGAGCAGCTTCATGAACGGTAAAACCACGCATGATGGCACCAGATAAAACAGATGTAAAAATATCGCCAGTTCCAGTAGCTTTCACAGGAATAAGAGGAACAGAGTATGTTATTACCGTATCAGTTGAACCTTCGTATACGGCAATCGTTGCATCTGTGTCGGAAGGTACGCTAGTCATAATAACGAGTTCAGGTCCTAATTGGTGTAGTTTTTTACACATGTCGTGCAATTCAGCATTTGAAATGGAATCAGTAGAGAATGGTTTATCTAATAAAAAACAAGCTTCTGTGTAATTTGGTTTTACAATATGAACTCTAGAAATAAGATGGCGCATAGCTTTTACCATATCTGGTGTATATATAGAATAGAGGCGTCCATCATCGGCCATGGCAGGGTCGACAATGACCATTTTATCCTTACCGAAGCGATTAATTGCTTCCTCTACGAGATGGATTTGCTCTGGTGAGGCCAAGAATCCACTGACGATGGCATTAAAATCAATTTCATTCTTTTCCCAACAATCCATAAATGCTGTTAAATGATCAGATAAATCAACGATTTCAAAATATGGATACTCTAAATGGTTACTCAATACAGCTGTTGCTAATGGTACTGCTTGGCACCCAAGAGCGCTGATGATTGGTAGCATAACCGTTAGAGAGCAACGTCCGATGGAACTCATATCTTGTATAGTAAGTATTCTTGGTACTGTAGTCATAGAGACCTCCTCAATATAGTATATATGTATTGTACTGTATTCGTTAAAACCTGTAAAACGAGTGGAATAATAGAAAGCCCCTGTAATGCATGATATAATATGAAGAATAGATGAGTTTTTAATAGATGTAGTTTAAAAGAAATAAATAAAAAATAAAATATTTATTACAATATTAAATCTATACCTTTAAATTTAGAGTCATAATATAGTATAATAATATAGAAATTTTATTGTATGGAGGAGAATAGAATGGCAAGGTATGTTTTACGGCGCATAGGTAGCGCACTTGTTATACTGTGGGTAATTATTAGTATTACCTTCGTTTTAATGCATGCTATACCTGGTGGACCTTTTACAAGTGAGAAAAAATTACCACCTCAAGTTAAAGCTAGCATAGAGGCGAAATATCATTTAGATGATCCTTTATGGAAGCAATATGGTGATTATATTGGTGGTGTTGTTACAGGGGATTTAGGGCCATCCTATAAATATGAAGGACGCTCTGTTAATGATATTATAGGTGAATCATTTCCTGTATCTGCGCAATTGGGCCTATTGGCTCTTTGTGTTGCCGTTGTAGGAGGTATCGCAGCAGGTGCTATTAGTGCCATGCGTCCTAATGGCATAATAGATTATGCTATTACATTTGTTTCCACATTAGGTATTTCTGTTCCTACCTTTATTATTGGTGCAGTTCTAGTATATGTGGTAGGTTTTGAGCTGGGTTGGTTGCCAGTAGCGATGTGGCGTGGTCCGTCGTATATGATTTTACCGGTACTTACATTGGCTGCACAACCTATGGCATTTATTGCGCGATTAACTCGTAGTGGCTTACTTGATGTGTATCAACAGGAATATATTCGTACAGCTCGAGCAAAAGGCCTTGGTGCATGGAACATCTTAATTCGTCATGCTTTAGGTAATGCTATTTTACCTGTTATTACCTACATTGGCCCATTAGCTGCTAGTTTGTTAACAGGTAGCTTTATTGTGGAAACAATTTTTGCCATTCCTGGTTTAGGTCAATATTTTGTAACATCTATTTATAATCGTGACTATACGGTTATTCTTGGTGTTACTGTGTTTTATAGTACTTTGATTGTAGTCTTGAATATTATTGTTGATATGATTTATCCGATTATCGACCCTCGGGTAACAACAGAGAAGGAGCGTGCGTAATGGATAGAAACGATTTTTTACCTATTGAACGCGATATGAATATTCGAGAATCCTCCTTTATAGTGCGTCCTAACTGGTGGCAACGATTTAAGGTAAATCGATTGGCCGTAGTTGGTGCAGGCATCATAGCCGTTATGATTGTGTTGGCAATCTTTGGCCCTATGATTTCGCCATATACTTATGCAGATCAATCCTTAGTAGATGCTAATCAAAGCCCTAGCTTAGCACATTGGTTTGGTACGGATACATTAGGCCGTGATATCTATACTCGCGTTATGTATGGGGCGCGTATTTCTTTAACCATTGGTATTGTAGCTGCCTTATTAAATCTTGTAATCGGCGTTATTTATGGCGGAATTGCAGGTTACTTTGGTGGTAAAACAGATAGAATTATGATGGCTATCGTCGATGTATTATACGGTATTCCATTATTGCTATACGTTATTTTGTTAATGGTTGTTATTGGTCCAGGTCTTACCTCAATCTTTATTGCATTGGGAATCGCATATTGGCTCAATATGGCACGTATTGTACGTAGTCAAATTGTGAAAGTTCGAGAAGAGGAATATATTGTTGCAGCAGAAACAATGGGGATTCCTAAATGGCGTATTCTATGGCGCCACATTTTGCCAAACTGTGTAGGGCCTATCATTATCACATTGACATTAGCGATTCCAGATGCCATCTTTACCGAGGCCTTTTTGAGCTTTATTGGTCTCGGTGTCAATGCACCGATGGCAAGTTGGGGCGTTTTGGCATCTGATGGGATTAGTAGTATGAGATCTTATCCATTCCAATTGATATTCCCTGCATTGGCAATTAGTGTTACTATGCTTGGCTTTGTATTCTTAGGGGATGGATTGCGTAATGTATTTGATCCAAAGGAAGGGGATAGATGATGAATGATATATTAGTAGATGTACGAAATCTATCCATTACCATCGATACATTTAGAGGCCCTTTGCGCATTATTCGCAATCAGGACATCATGCTTAGAAAAGGTGAAATTTTAGGCGTTGTTGGTGAATCCGGCTGCGGTAAATCGGTCATGGTTAATTCTTTGATGGGCCTACTACCGGAAGGTCGTACTAAAATAAAATCAGAAAAATTTGAAATTGATGGTGAAGATTGTCAAGACTATGTAGAAGAAGATTGGAATGAATTGCGTGGTACAACGGTGGCCATGGTATTTCAGGACCCTATGACCGCATTGAATCCGATATTGACAATTGGTGAGCAAATTTATGAGGTGATTCATCGTAGCAATGCCTATGGTGATGATTATGATGAAAAGGCGATAGCTCTCGATTTGTTGAAAAAAATGGGACTATCTACACCAGAAAAACGATTAAACCAATATCCCCATGAGTTGAGTGGTGGTATGCGTCAACGAGTATGTATTGCCATGGCTGTAGCGGGCCGTCCTAAAATCTTAATCTGTGATGAACCAACGACTGCACTGGATACAACAACAGAGGCACAAATTTTACGCCTTATGCAGACCTTAGCTGTAGAAGCGGGAATAGGCATTATATTTATTTCCCATAATTTACGTGTTATTGCACAACTATGTGACCGCGTTATGGTTATGTATGCTGGTAAATGTGTTGAGTCTGCTACGGTAGAGGATTTGTTTAATGATCCACGTCATCCTTATACAATTGGTCTGTTAATGTCTTTGCCGCAGGGAAAATGGCATGGTGAATTAAAGGCCATTGAAGGACAACCGCCAGATTTGTATGAATTACCTCGTGGATGTGCCTTTAATCCGCGTTGTAAATGGGCGATGCGCATATGTGGAAAACGTATACCTATGATATCCAATGTTGGGAATAATCATGAGTATACATGTTGGTTAGCAAAGTTGGAGGGACTTTAATGGGATATATTTGGGAAACAGACAATCTCGTTAAAAATTTTACCCTTTCTGGCGGATTGTTTAGACCAAAACAAACGGTACATGCATTACAAGGTGTTAGTCTTTACCAAGAGGAAGGCGAAACACTAGGTATTGTTGGTGAGTCAGGATGTGGTAAATCTACGTTTGGGTATACCTTGATGGGCGTACATCAAGCCACATCAGGTTCTATTTATATGAATGGAATTGAAGTAAATCCATATATTCATAAAGATATAACGAGGGATATGATGCAAATGGTATTCCAAAATCCATATGCATCTCTTAATCCGAGATTAAAGATTAATACAATATTAGAAGAGCCATTAGAGTTAAACCCTAATTATACGCCTCGAGATCGTGTCATTCGTGTTAAAGAGGTGTTAGAACAGGTAGGTTTAGATATGTCTTTTGGTGAGCGATATGCTCATGAATTATCTGGTGGGCAACGACAAAGAATTGGCATTGCTCGGGCACTTATTATGGAGCCTAAATGCATTATTCTTGATGAACCTATTTCGGCACTAGATGTGTCTATACAGGTTCAAATTATGACGTTGTTAGAGCGCTTACAAGCTTTACATGGCATTTCCTATCTCTTTATTTCGCATGATTTGCCTATGGTTCGTTACATTAGTCATCGCATGGTGGTCATGTATTTAGGGGCTGTTATGGAAGAGGGGCCTGCTCTTGATATTTATGAGTTTCCTCAACATCCATATTCAAAGGCTCTTACGAAGATGGTTGGCGAAGTGGTTCCGCGGGCTCCAATTGGCGCTCCATTGAAAGGAGAACCGGCGAGTCCGTTGCATCCGCCTAAGGGGTGTTTGTTTAGTGATCGTTGTCCAGATGTTGAACGTAGATGTCTAGAAGAACGACCACCTCTCCGTGAATGGGCGGATAGAAGAATTGCATGTTGGCATATTTAATGGGGTAAATAATGGAACAGTTAATCGTAGGGAAATCCTTAGAAATACAATTGGCAGCTTTGCTTGATACGTTGCCTTCAGATGCCACTGTATCCTATATGGTAACGCGTCTGAATGAAGGGGAGGAGGCTACCATAGTAGCTTCTTCTAAGGAAACGATTGTCCATACTGGTGCTAGTATGGTAAAAACGCTGATTTTGGAATATGTATTTCATCTAGCAGCACAAGAACAACTCGATCTTAACGATACGATTGCATTGAGTCGGAGCCCTCGTGTTGAAGGGGCTGGCGCCTTGATGGAATTGGTGGGTAATCATAGTTTTAGTTATTTAGAGCTATGTCGATTGATGATGGTACTCAGTGATAATTGGGCTACTAATCTATTGATGCAAGCCTTGGGCATGGAAAATATCAATGCTAGAGCTGAACAACTAGGGCTTGAACATTTTGAAATCAATCGTATGATGATGGATTTTACAGCGGCAAAAGAAAATCGGGAGAATTATATTACCGCTATGGATATGGCTGTATTGTTACATCATATTTATGAATTGCGTCATACCATATATGGCCATGAGATGTGGAATATTCTGGGACGTCAACAGTTCAGAGATATATTGCCATTTCATTGGGGAGAGGATGTAATATTCCATCATAAAACGGGTTCGTTAGATTGTGTTGAACATGATGCGGGCATTATAGAAACGATGAATGGAGATTTTTGTTTTGTTTTATTAATGAGTCATTTAGATAATGATAAGGCAAAACAACTAGGAGCTCAGATGGGGCTCATTATGAAAGAATTTGTAGAGGATGCATTACCATGATGGATAAACGAAAATTGCTTAAGCTCGTGGTACTAGCCTTTGGCGTAAGTATATTGCTACTCGTCTTTGGATATACTAACGGGCCTAAGATTGTTGATGAGCATACGATACGATATGTATTGGAACAGGAACCATCAACACTAGATCCGGCTAAGTCTAGTACATCGCCTGAGGCGACTGTTCAATTACAGCTATTTGATGGCTTGGTTCGTTTAGATGATAAAGGCGAACCAGAGGCTGCGATAGCAAAGAGTTGGACTGTATCAGATGATGGTACAACATATACATTCCATTTGAGACCTAATTTGAAGTGGTCTAATGGAGAGCCATTAACAGCTCATGATTTTGAGTATGCTTGGAAAAGAACCTTGGATCCGGATACAGGCGCTGATAACGCTTATATGTTATATGTAATTAAGAATGGCGAAGCTTTCAATAATGGCAAAGCCAATCGCGATGATGTTGGTGTAGAAGCGGTTGATGACGATACATTAGTTGTTACCTTAGAACATCCAACAGCGTATTTCTTAAAATTATTGGCCTCTCATGGCTATTATCCGGTGAATAAAAAAACTGTAGAAAATAATGAAAATTGGGGCAATAATGCGGAAACAATTGTTTCTAATGGACCTTATAAATTGTTGAGCTGGCAACATAATGGAGAACTCAATTTTGTCAAAAATGAGAACTACTGGGATGCTGATGAAGTTGTAACAAAAACGATGAATTGGCCGATTAGTGAATCTCAAAGTACACGCCTTACTCTCGTTGAAGGTGGCGAAGCGGACATGATGGTAGAACCTCCTGTAGCAGATCAACAACGGTTAGAAGAAGCTGGTTTATTGCACATAGGCCCTATGCTTGGTAACTATTATTACCTATTTAATGTGAAAGCAGAACCTTTTACCAATCCTGATGTACGTAAAGCCTTTTCCATGGTTATTAATCGTAAGGAAATTGTAAAGAACATCGTAAAAGGTGGTAAGGAAGAAGCTTATGCATTTGTTCCATATGGTATGCTTGAAAGCAATGGAACTGATGATTTCCGTGAAGCCGGTAGCTATCTTGTATATGAAGATGTAGAGCAAGCTAAGGAATTGATAAAAGAGGCTGGCTATGATGAAAATCATCCATTGCCACCAATTACGATTTTGTATAATACGAGTGAAATGCATAAAGCGATAGCAGAAGCCATTCAAGCAACATGGCATAAAGCATTTGGCGCTGATGTACGATTGCAGAATCAAGAGACTAAGGTGTTCCTTGCCAATCGCGAGGCTGGCAAATATCAAGTGGCTCGTGCATCCTGGGTTGCTGACTATGGGGACCCACAAAACTTCTTAGAAGTATTCTCTGCTGAAGATAATGACAGCCAATATCATAGTGAAGAATATAATGAGCTTATCGCTCGTATTCGTAGCACCCCGGATAGTGCAGAACGTGATGCATTGATGCATAAAGCAGAACGTATGATTTTTGATGAATCCTTAGTTATGCCATTATACTTTACGACACAACCATATGTATCTAATGGAACCATTCAAAACTATTTCTGGACCGTACTTGGTCAAGTAGACTTTAAAAAAGCATATAAATAAGATACACTAAAGACGTACAATTTGTACGTCTTTTTTGTATTTTACGATTTATGTATGGTCGTTTATAGTTACTATTAGTACATGACCTTGTAAACAATGCTATATATGTGAGGAATTATGGAGTGGAAGTATCCAAGGTGTTTAAAAAAAGGTATGACTATTGGGTGTATAGCACCTGCAAGTAGTAGTGATGAGTCTTTAGACGCGATACAACAAATATGCGAGGAATATGGTTATCAGATTATATTTGGTGAATCTTGTTATCGCACTGGCTTGTATGGGGGCAGCCCTGAGGAGCAGGCACAAGAGTTTGAATGGATGATGACTGCTGCCCCATGTGATGCGGTGTTAGCGTTACGTGGCGGGTATGGTACGATGCGCTATATTGATCGTCTTGACTACACCGCTATACGTGAATATGGAAAGCCATTTATTGGCTATAGTGATTGTACAGCGTTACACATGGCTATCAATCGATATAGTCGTCTTGTTACGTATCATGGGCCAATGGGCGTAGATTTTACTAAATCACGAAATGAGGATATACACCATTTATTTGAGGTGTTAGAAGGTAAACTTCGTGTTATTGAGCCTTTACCTGAGCCACCTCGAGGGGCTATTGGTACAGAACTAGGGGACGGCATATTGCGCGGTGGCAATATGACTATGCTTTCTATGCTGTGTGGCACACCTTATTTCTTAGAGGATGATAGCCTAGAGGATACGGTTTTATTTATAGAGGATATTGGTGAGGCACCATATAAACTAGATCGTATGTTACAACAATGGAGATTATCTGGCTTGTTAAGTCGGATTAAGGGGCTGATGATAGGCACCTTTACCGATTGCGAAGGGGATGAGGACGAATCTGATTACGACATAGGTTATGAAGCTCTTCGATATATGGAAGAAAATAGAGCAGTACATCTATCCGATCCCTTTGTATGCTATGTGCCAACGGGACATGGTACACCGCATCAGACCTTGCCATTAGGTGGGCATGTTCATTTTCGATATATTTCTAATACAATCGTATTATCGCCTTATACAGAACAACGTACATTATAAGGCGGCATGAGGATGGATATATGAATTTAAAGAACCGAGAAATTCAAGCGTGTACCATAATTGATGGTATACAAGATGAGTTGAAATCGATTTCGTTATTTTTACATAATAACCCTGAATTAGGTCAACAGGAGGTGCGTGCTGTACAAACAATTAGCCGTTATATGGAGCAACATGGCTTTGATACGACTGTAGGGCTAACGAAATGCCCTGAATTGCGTACCGCTATGCGAAGTGATATAGGATTAGATCGTTTGCATAAAATGGCTTTTTTAGGTGAATATGATGCACTGCCTGAATTAGGTCATGGGTGTGGGCATAACTTAATCGCCATCATGAGCATGGGTGCCGCTATAGCGTTTAGTCAAACTGCTCGTGATACATGGGGAACGACATTTTTTGGATGCCCAGCTGAGGAGACCATTGGTGGCAAGGTGTTTATGGCTAATGAAGGGCTTTTTAAAGGTTATGATGGGGCTCTCATCATTCATCCAGGTGGAGAAAATGAGGTGGGCGGTACCTCGCTAGCTACCCATCCTCTAGAGGTAACCTTTTATGGACGGTCGTGTCATATTGCATCTTTGACTGACTCTGGAATTAATGCGTTAGATTGTGCTGTCGATTTATATCAATCTATTAAAATGATGAAACAAGATATCTTTCCCAAAGGGGCCATCGTAGGTGCCATATTTACTCAGGCTGGTACTGCACCCAATGTGGTAACCGATAAGGCTACATTACGAATGACAGTACGTGGCGCTACTGTATCTGATTTAGAAACTATTATTTTACCAGCTATTAAAGCAGAGGCTAATCGCATTGCTACAAGCTATGGTGCTACCGTGGATATGCATCACTATGAACCTTTATTTAAGGATATGAGGCAAGATGAACGTTTAGTATCCTTGTTTGATGAGGTGATGACTGAGTTTGGTGAAAGCCCACGAAAATTACCACCCGATGAGGCCGATGGCAGTACCGATGTAGGAAATGTATCCTATGAAGTGCCTACGGCGCAGCCTACTTTGAATATAGGGAATCAGTTAGAAGCACATACTCCTGAGTTTGCTTGTGCTGCAGGGTCTCCTTATGGATTGGACCAAGCTATTAAAGGTGCTAAGATTATGGCCGTTGTTGCCTTGCGTTATGCGGAATCATTAGAAGTGTAAATTTTGACATATCTAGTGTAATCAAGGTACAATAAATATATTAATTAGTGTGAACTAAGCCGTCTTATTTAGACGGCTTTTATTCCGATGGAGATAGATAATGAGTGTATTAACAGTATCCCATGTGACTCATGGCTTTGGGGCACGACAAATATTAGATGATGCATCGTTTCGACTGTTAAAGGGGGAACATGTAGGTTTAATAGGTGCTAATGGAGAAGGTAAATCTACCTTCTTAAACATCATTACCGGCAAACTACCACCAGATGAAGGCAAAATAGAGTGGTCTAATCAAGTAACAGTAGGTTACTTGGACCAGCATGCAGTACTCGAAAAG
Organism: Veillonella sp. ICM51a; assembly: GCF_000524355.1. Taxonomy (NCBI): domain Bacteria; kingdom Bacillati; phylum Bacillota; class Negativicutes; order Veillonellales; family Veillonellaceae; genus Veillonella; species Veillonella sp. ICM51a. Next base: position 117,042 of record NZ_JAPX01000049.1, on the reverse strand, counting down.
GGCATGACAATTCGCGATGTATTACAACGTGCCTTTGATGATTTGTATGTTATGGAGTCAAAGATCAATGATGCATACAATAAAATGGGTGATGTATCAGAAGATGAAATGAACCGTCTCTTAGAACAAGTCGGTGAATGGCAAGAAATCTTAGAACAACGTGGGTTCTACGAGATTGATGCGGTCATAGAACGAACTGCACAAGGTTTAGGTCTTATGGATATTGGTTTGGAGCGTGATGTATCTGAGCTAAGTGGCGGTCAACGTACGAAGGTTTTGTTGACGAAACTATTATTAGAAAAGCCGACCATATTGCTATTAGACGAACCAACAAACTATTTAGATGTAGAACATATTCATTGGTTGCAAAACTATTTGCAAAATTACGAGAATGCATTCATTCTAATCTCTCATGATATGGAATTTTTAAACTCCGTAGTCAATGTCATCTATCACATTGAGCAAGCTGTCCTTACTCGATATACGGGGGATTATCATCAGTTCCAAGCTGCTTATGAAGTTCAAAAGGCACAAGCGCGTAAGGCTTATGAACGACAACAACAAGAAATTGAGCGTATGGAGGATTTCATTCAACGCAATAAGGCACGTGTGGCTACGCGCGGTATGGCAAATTCCCGTGCTAAACGGTTAGAAAAAATGGAAATCCTTGAAAAACCGAAGGAATATATCAAACCATCCTTTGGCTTTAAAGAAGGTCGTACACCTAGTCGTTTTATTGTTGAAGCCTTTGGCCTTGAGATTGGTTATGACGAACCGCTCACAAGACCTGTAGACTTTCAAATTGAACGAAACAAAAAAATCGCTATTCGCGGTGTCAATGGTTTAGGTAAGACTACATTATTAAAGACCATTTTAGGACTGTTAAAACCTGTCAGCGGCGAATTGGTGAAGGGTGATTTCCTCGAAGTAGGTTATTTTGCTCAAGAGGATGCACCATCTAATTCAGAAACTGCGTTAGACTATATTTGGAATGAATATCCGGCTATGACGAATGCCGAAGTTCGTGCAGCACTAGCGCGATGCGGATTGACGAACGAACACATTACATCTCAAATGCGTGTCCTATCCGGTGGAGAAAATGCAAAGGTGCGACTCTGCAAATTGATGCAGAAGAAATATAATGTTCTTGTTCTTGATGAACCGACAAATCATTTGGATATCTATGCTAAGGACGAATTGGCACGGGCATTGCGTGAATTTAAGGGAACCATTGTTCTCGTTAGTCATGAACCGGAATTCTATGAAGGTTGGGTTACCGATATTTGGAATATAGAGGATTGGACAACGAAGATCGTTTAGGAGGGCCTATGAATCAACTTGCGAAAGAAGGTATAGAACAGTTTTTACGTGCTCTATCCGTTGATACAAAGGCGCCAGAGTTAGAAAAAACACCGACCCGTGTAACAGAATTATATGAAGAGCTGTTTTCTGGTGTCGGAAAAGAGACAAAGGAACTCTGGGGGGAACTGTTTTCTACGGACTACAATGGTTTGGTAGCCGTTACAGACATTCCATTTTATTCAATGTGTGAACACCATCTATTGCCATTTTTTGGTACAGTAGATGTGATATATCAACCACATAGTGGTTGTGTAGCTGGCTTAAGTAAGTTTAATGATGTAATTACGGTGTTAAGTAGAAAGCCACAATTACAGGAACGCTTGACTCGAGAAATCGCTGATGCTATAGAACGTGATTTATCAGCAGAAGGTGTTTTTGTACGTCTTAAAGCAACACAATTATGTATGTTGATGAAGGGGACTTTGCAACAAGGCTCGCAAGTTGTTACTATAGAAAGTAGAGGCCTATTAAGAGAGGCTGGCTCTTTGCGAGATGAAGCATTGGCTATGTTAGGAGGCACAAATGTATAAACGTAGACAATATACTTGGAGTGATGGAAAATCATTACGCTTATTTGACCATACATTAATTATGGGAATCTTGAATGGCACACCAGATTCTTTTTCTGATGGCGGATTGCATAATACACCAGAAGCAGCAGTTACATGGACTAAACAAATGATTCAAGATGGAGCTGATGTCATCGATTTAGGTGTTGAATCTACACGCCCTGGATGCACTCCATTGAGTGCGGATGAAGAAATTGAACGCCTTAGCGTACTACTGGATCCTGTATTAGAAGCATCTTCTGTTCCGGTGTCCATTGATACATACCATGCAAAAACTGCAGATTATGCATTCGCTAAAGGGGCGCATATTCTAAATGATATATGGGGATTGCATTATGATCCTGATATGGCAGCTGTAGCAGCAAAATATCGTGTACCAGTCATCATTATGCATAATAGCAATGATACAAATTATGATGACATCATTGAAGATATGAAAGCTTATTTTTTCTCGGCTGTTGATAAAGCGTTAAAAGAAGGTGTACAACCACAAAATATTTGGCTCGACCCAGGTATTGGATTTGGCAAAACCGAGGAACAAAACATTGAGGTATTACAACGTTTAGGCGAAATTACAGCTTATGAATATCCGGTGTTATTGGCACCTAGTCGAAAACGCTTTATAGGTTCAATGCTCGGTGGTTTACCTCCAGAAGAACGCGATGAAGGGACTGTTGCTGCTTGTATTACAGGGGTATTCCAAGGGATTGATATGGTTCGCGTGCATAATGTATTGATGCATAAACGAGCTCTAGCTGTAGCAGACGGATTGTTGCGGGGCGAATAAGGAGTTTACTATGGATAAAATCATATTAAAGAATATGGCTTTTTATGGGTATCATGGTAATTTAGATTCTGAAAAATCACAAGGTCAACGATTCTACGTAGATGTTGAAATCAAGACTGATTTAACAAAACCAGGTCAAACAGATGTGTTAGAGGATTCTATCAACTATGTTGAGGTTTACGACATGGTAGCTTCCATTATGACTGGTGAAAGTTGTAATCTCTTAGAACATATAGGAGCATTGATTGCCGATACATTGTATCAACACTTTCAAGGTATTATCGGCCTTAGTGTAGCCGTACGAAAACCGTCTGTGCCGATAGCTGGTGTATTAGATTATGTAGAAGTTGTAACGACTCGAGGTCAAATTTAATGTATACATACTATATTAGTGTAGGTTCTAATATAGGAGATCGCCGTCAGTTTATTATGGGCGCATATGATTCGCTTTCACTACATCCTCAAGTTCATAGGATTACTAGTTCCTCCGTTATGGAGACAGAACCTTGGGGCTATACAGAACAAGATGTGTTTTTAAACGCTGTTTGGCGTGTATCTAGCTCATTAGAACCTCACGATTTACTCGATGTCTTACAGTCATTAGAGTGTGAGGCTCAACGTAAGAGGGATATTCATTGGGGACCGAGAACACTTGATTTGGATATTGTATATGCCCTATCGGATGATGGTGCGTGTATGTATATCAATGATGCTCGATTAGTGATTCCTCATCCCTATTTTTGGGATAGACTATTTGTTTTGGAGCCCTTGCTGGAGCTAGATAAAGAGTTTACATATAATGGAGAATCCCTAGATGATAGGATTCGAACATTAAAGATATAATATGAGATGTGTATTCATAAGGGGTTAAGATGAATGCAAAACGACTGGGCTTTATCATTGTTGCCATTCTTTTAATGGGGTTGTCCTATTGGGCAATGTCAATGGTTAATAATGATGTAAAGTCTGTGAAAGTTGATCCAGAACAGCATACATTAATGGTTACATCGAATGATGCTATTATATCGAAGCGACTATTGGCGATGAAGCAAATCGGTGACAACGTATATTTTTTAGGCTATGAAGGTTATGGTATTTATAATGTAAGGGATAATACCATTCGCCTTAATACTGTTCAATTTAAGGGAACACATATTGATCCGGGACAACTAAAAAACTATCAAAAAGGCGTGCGCCATGTTGAGAATATAAGTAGTTTTCGGGATTTTACAGCTGAAGAACAGCATAACTTTATGGATATGCTAAATGCTACGGATAAGGGGGCTCATTATATAGAGCCTTACTATCAATCAGGTTATGAGTCATCACTCATCGATTTAGATACATCGTTTTTTATCACGAATAATGTAAAGTCGCTTAAACAAAGAGATGCTAAAATATATATATTGGATGGTTCAGGATTTATCATTATTGATCAATCGAAACAAGAAATTCAGGGATATTTTAATACTCGTATTCTGGGAGAAGGAACGAAAGGGATTCCAGATAGCTTGAAAGGCTATTATGGTTCTCAATTTATACGAATCTATGCATTAAATAAAATAGATCCAGATGATTTGACTATTTTATGGAATATGCGTAAACAATATGTAGAGAAAAATAAAATTGATGTACAAGGGCAGAATCTATTTCCTTTAGAATTATCTGACGTACATTAGCTCAAAGTCTTGCGGGTATGGCCTTAATTCCATCCATTGTAGGTGCAGTTATCGTTATTGCTGTAGTGAGTTTCTTTTTTGGAAGGGACTAACAATATATTTAAAAAAGGACTATTATAGTAAGTGGCTATAATAGTCCTTTCAATTATTTATAAACCAAAAGGTATTGAGGAGGCCCTTATGAAATTACGTAAAGTAGGTATTATCGGAACTGGACATGTAGGCTCGCATGTAGCCTTTTCTTTAGCTTTGCAAGGCGAAGTTGATGAGTTATATATGATGGATATTGATGAGAAGAAAGCTAAAGCACAGGCTATGGATGTTAATGATGCGGTTAGTTATATCCCTCATCGTGTAACGGCTACATCTGGTCCGATTGAAGAGTGTGGTGATTGTGATATTCTTGTTTTTAGTGCGGGTCCACTACCTAATTTATATCAAGATCGCCTAGAAAGCCTTGGTGATACAATCGCAGTACTAAAGGATGTTATTCCTCGCATTAAAGCATCTGGATTTAAGGGCTTTATTATTTCTATATCTAATCCAGCAGATGTAGTGGCTACGTATTTATGTAAACATTTAGATTGGAATCCAAAGCGCATTATTTCGTCAGGTACAGCGCTAGATTCTGCAAGATTGCAAAAAGAATTAGCTCATATATTCGATATTAGCAATCGAACTATTACTGCTTATTGCATGGGTGAGCATGGCGCAAGTGCTATGGTGCCATGGTCCCATGTGTATGTACAAGGCAAGCCGTTAGTAGAATTGCAAAAAGAATTGCCTCATAGATTTCCAGAACTAGATCATAAACAAGTGTTAGATGATGTTAAAATTGGTGGATATCATGTGTTGGCAGGCAAAGGCTCTACGGAATTTGGTATAGCAAGTGCCACCACAGAGTTAATTCGCTCTGTATTCCATGATGAGAAAAAAGTATTGCCATGCTCTTGTTATTTAGATGGTCAATACGGGGAAACAGGCGTTTTTGCATCCACACCTGCTGTTATTGGCAAGGATGGCATAGAAGATGTTCTTGAATTACAAATGACAGAGGATGAATTGGCTTTATTTAAGAAATCCTGTGCGGTTATTAGAGAATATGCAAAAAAAGCAGAAACTATGTAATGTACCTTAAATATATTTCAAAATAAATCTACTTTTATACAATTTTCTACCTATAATTTCCTAGGGGTTCTGTGGTATAATTTGTTATTATGTATATAGTTAATACTATTTTTGGGGGCTCTGCATGAAACAATCTGAACATCGTGAAAAACCGATAAAGCGTAGACGGGTGCAACGAAATCGACGCGCTGAAGATCGTAAGATTGTCATTATGTGGGTGAAACGCATTGCAGTTGCAGTAATGGTTATGCTTTTACTCGGACAAGCATATCGCTTAGTAGCTATATATCAAGAAAAACAACATATTGAACAACAATTGCAAGAATTGCAACAAAGAAATGATGAATTAGAACAAGAAAAAGCAAAGCTACAAGATCCTAAGAATATTGAAAATGTAGCACGTGAGCAATTAGGCCTCGTTAAACCAGGTGAAGTGCCATATGTAAAATAATCTTGTCATCATTAGTGTAGTTTTAGTTTATATTTTGAGGTTTTATTAGGAGGTTGCATGGCAATCGAAGTTGGTAGCGTTTTAAACGGTACAGTTTCCGGTATTACAAAGTTTGGTGCTTTTATCGATTTAGGTGATAAACAAACAGGTTTAGTTCATATTTCAGAAGTAGCTCATGGCTATGTAGAGGATATTAACGATGTACTAAAAGTACAAGATGCAGTGAAGGTAAAGGTCTTATCTGTAGATGGTAGTAAAATTGGTCTTTCCATTCGTCAAACTCAAGAAAAACCACAAGTAGAGGAACGCCGTCCAGAGCGCCGTGTACAAAGTCGACAAAGTGCAGAGTCTTTTGAGGCAAAGATGAAATCATTCTTGCGTGATAGCAACGAGCGATTACATGATTTAAAACGTAATACAGAAGGTAAACGTGGTGGCCGTGGCGGTCGTCGCGATTAAAATAAAGAGATGGTTTCGGCCATCTCTTTGTGCATATACTTTAAAATTGCAATTATAGTGGGTAATTCATAGAGGGATAATAAGGAGGGGCGACTATGAAAGCTGCTATTATCGATGTAGGTTCTAATTCTATTCGATTATTACTAGGAACTTATATAGATGGTCAATGGCATAACGAACCAAAGCGGTTATGGACAACGCGATTAGGCAAACGAAATGAAGATGGATTGTTAACGAAAGAATCGATGGATGCATCTTATAAAGCCTTTTCTGAAATAGCCACTCTAGCGAAAGATTATGGTGTAGACCATTGTCTTGCATTTGCAACGAGTGCCGTTCGAGAAGCATCAAATGGCATTGCGTTTATGGAGCAAGCCATGACATATTGCTCCATGACGTATCGTATCTTAAGTGGTGATGAAGAAGCAGTTTATGGATTTAAAGGCGCTTTACAAGATCGTTTAGCTGACGGATTACATTATGCAACCATTGATATTGGCGGTGGTAGTACTGAGTTGGCGCTCGGTTCTAAAGATAGCATCTATTGGAGTCGCTCCTATCCGGTTGGTGCGGTACGCCTTAGACCTCTTTCGGATGAAGGCCCTCAACGAGTATGGGAAGAAACACGGTTTTTATGGGACCCTATGATGATAGAAGGTACGTTCGGTGATTTCATTGGTATCGGAGGTACTATTACAACCTTAGCGGCTATTGATTTAAAAATGACAGAATATGATGGCCATAAAATTCAAGGTCATAAGCTTTCTAGAGAATGTATAGAAGGCATTATCTTACAACTGCGCTATATGAGCCGTGATGAGCGTTTACATGTACCAGGACTACAGCCTGGGCGTGCAGATATTATTGTAAGTGGTGCAGAAATACTAACATCATTTATGGATGCTTATGAGGTGCCTCATATTTTTGTAAGTGAACAAGATGGTATGGAAGCATTACAACAAGAATTGATTACAAGTTATGATGAGACAGCACAGTAAATCGACGCCTAAACAAATCAAACAACTCCATAGAATGGTTAATAAGACCTTAAAAGATTTTAGTTTATTTCCTCATGAGGCACGAATCTTAGTTGCTTGTTCAGGGGGCCCAGATTCTATGGTCTTATTAAATGTTTTGCAATATGTAAAGGTACATAGAAAAGCACGGTGGACTATTGGCGTTACTACTATGGATCATTCTATTCGCAGAGAAAGCCTAAGTGAATTGCAAATGGTTGCATCCTATTGTAATAAGAACAATTTGCCATTTTGGGGTGTTAAAAAGGATATTCCTACTATAGCCGGGGAGCGAAAGGAGTCGTTAGAGACTGTTGGCCGATGTGAGCGCTATAAGTGGTTCAATGAATTAGCTGACCGTGAACATTATGATTATATTGTCACTGCTCATCATAAGGATGATCAAGGGGAAACCATTTTAGCACACATATTGCGCGGGTCTGGTATCAAAGGTATTACCGGCATGTCTGTGATAAGTCATGATTACACTGTTCCTATAGTTAGACCGCTATTGTCGGTTACAAAAGATGAAATATTAGAATATGCTCGTTTACAGGATATTGAATATTGTGTGGATGCATCTAATGAAGATGTGAAATATAATAGAAATCGTATTCGTCATGAGGTAATTCCTACGCTACAAACCATTAATCCTAATGTAGTAGATGCCTTATGTAGATTGGGTGATATTGCTCAAGTTGATGAGGCGTATCTTAATGGTGAAAGCCAGCGCTTGTTTATACAATTAGTACAATCTGTAGATAATGGATTTCAGGTATCAAGGCGTCGTATGCGTGCATTACCGCTCGCTATGCAACGGCGATTGTGGCAATTGATGATACCCAGTGTTTCACTATCCCTAGCGCATCAAGAACAATTGGCCCATATCATACGTACGGGGGAAGCTAAAACTTTCACCATTCAAAAAGTTACAATTAACGCGCAATGTGATACAATACATGTGTATTGCAAACATTAGATATAGATCCGGGAGGTCTTATATATGCATCAAGATGTAAAAGAAATTTTATACTCTCAAGAACAATTAGCAACTCGCATTCGTGAGTTAGGTGCTGAGATTAGCAAAGATTATGCTAATGAATCTGTTGTATTAGTCGGCGTTTTGAAAGGTGCTATTGTTTTCTATACCGATTTAGCTCGCACCATCGATGATTCAGTAGATGTATCATTCGATTTTATTTCTTGCTCTAGTTACGGTGATGGTACAACAAGTACTGGTGTGGTCCGTATTTTAAAAGATTTAGATCGCTCCGTAGAAGGTAAAAATGTACTCGTTGTAGAAGATATCGTAGATACGGGCACAACTCTTCATTATTTATTGGATAATTTGAAGGCTCGTGGCGCTAAGAGTGTTCGACTTGCTGCCCTTCTTAATAAACCGGAACGCCGTAAAATGGATGTAGATGTCGATTATGTAGGCTTTACAGTTCCAGATTATTTTGTTGTTGGTTATGGCCTTGATTATGCAGAGCAATATCGTCAATTACCATATATTGGTATTTTGAAAGAATCTGTTTACCAATAAGGGTGTAATATATTTATAACTAAATAATGGCGAGTATTTGTTCGCCTTATATGGTATAATATAATAATGCATATCATTATGCATTATTAGGTTATACATTACATGTGAAAGGAGTAATTTTTTGAGTCAATTTAGTAAAAAACTCGTCCTTTACTTACTTATCATTGCAATTGCCGTTTTCGCTATAGATTCCCTTGCAGGGCAGAATACTAATAAGGCCGAAATGAGTTATACCGGTTTTGTTCAACAGGTACAACAAAAAAAGGTTGAATCTGTAACGATTACAAATGACCATGGAATCAAAGGAAAACTAAAAAATGGTACAGATTTTGTATCCTATGCACCATCTGATGATACGTTGATCAAAACGTTGACAGATAATGGTGTTGAAATTACTGCTGCACCACCTGAACAACCTTCTTGGTGGGTTAGTTTATTAGGTTCCGCGATTCCTATTATCATCCTTGTGGTTGTGTTCTTCTTTATTATGCAACAAACCCAAGGTGGTGGCGGTCGCGTAATGAACTTTGGCAAAAGTCGTGCTAAGATGATGGGCGATGGTAATGTAAAGGTTAAATTTAGCGATGTAGCTGGTGCCGAAGAGGCAAAACAAGAATTGACAGAGGTTGTTGAATTCTTGAAGGACCCAGGTAAATTTACAAGTATTGGTGCAACCATTCCGAAAGGTGTCTTGTTAGCAGGACCTCCAGGCACAGGTAAAACCTTATTAGCTAAGGCTGTAGCCGGTGAAGCCGGTGTTCCATTCTTTACCATTTCCGGTTCCGATTTCGTAGAAATGTTTGTCGGTGTCGGTGCATCTCGTGTGCGTGATTTATTTGGCCAAGCGAAGAAAAATGCGCCTTGTATCATTTTTATCGATGAAATTGATGCGGTAGGTCGTCAACGTGGTGCTGGTCTTGGTGGCGGTCACGATGAACGTGAACAAACGCTAAACCAATTACTCGTTGAAATGGATGGCTTTGGTGCCAATGAAGGCATCATTACCCTTGCAGCGACTAATCGACCAGATATCTTGGACCCAGCATTATTGCGTCCAGGTCGCTTTGATAGACAAGTTGTTGTTGGACGTCCAGATCTTCATGGTCGTGAAGCAATCCTTAAGGTTCATGCACGTAATAAACCTTTAGCAGATGATGTAGACTTAAAAACGATTGCGAAAAAGACACCTGGCTTTACTGGTGCTGATTTGAGCAATTTGTTAAACGAAGCTGCATTGTTAGCTGCGCGCTTAAATAAAAAGGTTATCACCATGGCTGAATTGGAAGAAGCCAGTGAAAAGGTTAGCATGGGCCCTGAACGCCGCAGTCACATTGTGAGCGAAAAGGATCGCAAATTGACCGCTTATCATGAATCTGGTCATGCTATCGTGGCTCATTTATTGCCACATGCAAACCCTGTTCATAAAGTAACGATTATTCCACGCGGTTATGCTGGTGGTTATACAATGATGTTACCTAAAGAGGAACATGATTATAAGACTAAAGCACAACTATTGGCGGACATACGCGTAGCACTTGGTGGTCGTATTGCAGAGGCTCTTGTACTTGGCGATATCAGTACGGGCGCATCTGGTGATTTACAAAGTGTAACGAATACGGCACGTTCTATGGTTACTCGTTGGGGGATGAGCGATACGTTGGGACCAATTGTATTTGGTGAACAACAAGAGCAAGTATTCCTCGGCAAAAATATTGGTCATGAACGCAACTATAGTGAAGAAGTTGCAAGTAAGATCGATGTTGAAATTCATCATATTGTAGATGAAGCATATCGCGATGTAGAACAACTTTTAACAGATAACATGGATTTCTTACACAATATGGCAAAGGCTTTATTAGAAGAAGAAACTATTGATGCTAAGGCTGTTGAAAACCTTCATAAATATGGTACTACTAAGGCTCCTGATGAAACAGAAGCGCCTACAGCAAGTCATATGGATGCGGTGATTTCCATGCCTAATGCTACTGAAGAAACTAAGACAAGCTCTACAGAATCTGATGTACAATCTTAATACATAATTAAAAGGGGCTACCTTTAGGTAGCCCCTTTTACTGTATGTGAAATGTTTCTGTTATGACAAATCCTTTTATTGTCCATCACAGGCATGTCTCGTAGCCATCAATTCTTGAGTGCGTTGAATCTTACGTTTTTGAAGGTATCGTTGGGCTAGTACATTTGGCACAGCCACACCGACTGCGATACCTACAATAGATAGAATGCCAGTAGTCCCGTTTTGTGCCATATACAATAGACCTGATTCGTTTAGTGAATTTATGTGTAATATATCAAATAGAAAACGATAGAGCAAAATGCCGGGCATCAGTGCGATAGCTGATGGTACGACTAGTACCGGACCAGATGTTCGTAGCCATGTGGAGAGTTTGACAAAGATGACGCTCATTACGGCTGCACCAATGAATGTAGCACCGGGTAAGGCAAATCCATATTCTAAAAGCATTAGATTACGAATTGCTACGCAAACGACACCGCCTAGCCCGATATAGGGTAATAGTCGAGCTGGTGAATTAAATAGTACAGCAAATGAGGCGGCGGAAACAAAGGAACCAATAATCTGTGCTATAGAAAAAATATGAGGCTTAATATCCACAAAGTTAAATGCCGGCAATGGACTGAAGTAAAGCGCCATCGCCATGCCGAGTGTCATGCTGCCCACGATGAGTAAGGTTCTAATAGCTCGTGTTATGCCGGATAAAATGTGGTTGTTTATAGTATCGATAACCGAATTGATAAGTGGCACACCTGGAATCATGAAGAGTGTACAACAGACGAGGACATATACCAGTGATCCTAACTCGATGAAGGTATAGAAACCATAGGCAATAAACATGGCCGTAAAGGCGCAGATAGCGTTGCCTAAATATTCATTAAATCCAAGGCGCTGAGATACGACCCTCATAAAATAGCCACATAATGAACAGATGAATGTTACTACTAATGCAATAATATCCGCACTGTATAAGTAAGCTAAACCAGCAGAGCCTAATGCGCAAGCAATGCCTTTTGCCCAGACTGGATAGACGGGAATCGTTTGTTGTAGTTTTCCAACTAAACGTTCATAGGTAGTTAAAGAATAATGGCGTTCAAAAGCTCTCCAAGTTAGTTTTGATACGGCATTAATCATAGCCATATTCGGTATATGAATCGGCGTTTTTCGAAACACTGTTATAGAGCGTTCTTCATGAAATATATTAATCATAATCGTTGTATAACTAATGTGGATATTTAAATAATTGTGTGGAATCCCCATAAATGTAGCAGCTTGTTGAATCTCAGATACCATACGTACCGTGTCAGCACCACATTCCATTAGGAGTTTAGCGATATTTAATAATACATCCAATTTTCGATGAATATGGATAAAGGGGGTCTCTAGGACCTCATTTTTTTCTTCTAATGTAAATTGTTTCATTGATACTCCTTAATTTCATCATCCTTTACTCATTATACTATTAATGGCCTGTAATATCATTCATTAATCTATTTGTCTACCTAATGGGGTATAAAAATCTAGATTTTTTGCATTTTTTTGAATGATTATTTATTAAATTGATAAATAACACTTGCTTTTTCAAGGGCCCACTTGTACAATCGAATTGTAAACCGACAGGAGAAAGGGGCCTTATCATGCGTGATGAAGTACTAGAATTCTTAAGACAGAATCAAGGTGACTTTGTTTCAGGTCAAGATATGTCTGAAGCATGTCATGTATCACGAACTGCCATTTGGAAGCATATAAAAGCACTAAGACAAAAGGGCTATAAAATTGAGTCCTATACAAAGCGTGGTTATCGTTTGTTGGAGGAACCGGATTTGTTAAGCCCATTAGCAATGAAACAAATATTGAATACCGATATTTTTGGTAAACGATATGTATATATGGATACAACTGAATCAACGAATTTAGAAGCTCGTAGATTGGCGCAACAAGGCGCTGAGGAAGGCACCGTAGTCGTTACAGAGGAACAGGCTGCTGGTCGTGGTCGCTTGTCTCGTGGTTGGTATTCTCCCTTTGGAAAAGGCTTGTGGTTTAGCCTTATTCTCCGACCTGATTTCCCCCCTGCGGAGGCTCCTAAATGTACGTTGATGGCTGCTGTGGCGCTTACCAAGGCGTTTCACAAAATGGGGCTTGCTGATGCAGGTATTAAATGGCCGAATGATATTTTGGTAAATGGTCGTAAGCTTGTTGGTATATTGACGGAAATGTCTGGATCGATGGAGGAAATTTCCTATATCGTTATGGGCATAGGGGTCAATGTTAAGACGAAACAAGAAGAGCTACCGGAAGAAATAAAACAAATCGCCACATCTCTCTTAATGGAAGGCGTTGATATTGAACGGACAGAAGCTTTCAAAATCATCTTAGAAGAATTAGAACACCAATATTACGATGTGCTAGATAGTGGATTTGAGGATACCCTAAATGAATGGCGTAAGTTGAGCGTTACTTTGAATCAAGAAATTGAGGTTAGAGCACCGGGGAATACATATGAAGGTGTGGCAACTGATATCGATGACGATGGAAATTTATTGGTGAAAACGACTAATGGAGAAGTTAAACGAATTGTTGCAGGCGATGTTTCTATACGTCCGCGAAAATAGGAGGAATGCATGTTATTAGTAATTGATGTGGGAAACACGAATATTGTTCTCGGTGTTTACGATAAGAAAAATTTAGTAGGACACTGGAGAATTTCTACAGATCGTGTGCGTACCACGGACGAATATGGCATGTTGATGATGAATTTGTTTTTTCATGATCGCAAGGTTAACGCAAAGGATATCAAGGCTATCATTATTTCCTCTGTAGTACCGCCATTGATGCCAACATTAGAACGTGTATGCTTGCGTTACTTTAATGTAAATCCTATCATTGTAGGTCCTGGCACAAAAACAGGTATCGCTATTAAATATGATAATCCTCGTGAGGTAGGTGCTGATCGCATCGTCAATGCCGTAGCGGCCAATGCTGTATATAAGGGGCCATTGATTATCATTGATTTTGGCACTGCTACAACTTATTGTGCAGTCCTTGGAAATGGTGATTATATTGGTGGCGTTATTACGCCAGGCGTAACGATTTCAGCAGAGGCTCTGTTCCAACGCGCTGCAAAATTGCCTCGTATTGAGGTAAAGGACCCAGGTCAGGTTATTAATCGTAATACGGTATCATCTATGCAATCCGGTATGTTCTATGGCTATGTAGGACAGGTAGAGGGCCTAGTGACACGTATGAAAGCTGAAATGGGTGGTGATGTAACTGTGGTGGCAACAGGTGGCTTGGCACAGCTCATCAGCAGTGCTACCGATTGTATCGACCATGTAGAGCCAATGCTTACATTGGAAGGTCTCCGTCTTATTTACGAACGAAATAAATAATGGTACTATAATAGAGTTGGTTGTAATTATAGTATGAATGTATAACAACAGGTACGGCTTAGGCTGTACCTGTTTTATTAGGTGAATTATAATGATAGAAACATGGACCATTGGCAATGTACCTATCCAAGGTATGGCTATTTTAGCTCCTATGGCAGGGGTTAGCGATATAGCATATCGACTATTGGCCAAAGAACATGGTGCCTCCATGGTTTGTACCGAAATGGTCAGTGCTATGGGTATCAAATATAAAAATGAGCGCACGCATGAGTTATTGCGTATGGAAGCGGTCGAGCATCCTGTATCGATGCAAATTTTTGGTTCCAATCCAGAAGCAATAGCATTGGGTGCAAAGGTGGTAGCAGCTGCTGGTGCAGATATTGTAGATATCAACATGGGGTGCCCTGTTAAAAAGGTCGTCTCTAGCGGTGACGGTTCGGCGTTGATGAAAACACCTGACTTGGCGGCTCGCGTAGCAGAAGCCGCAGTAAAAGCTGTTGATGTGCCGGTGACGGTCAAAATGCGTATCGGTTGGGACGATGATCATATCAATGTGGTCGACTTTGCCAAACGTATCGAAAGTACTGGTGTTGCAGCTGTTGCTGTTCATGGGCGCACACGGGAACAGATGTATATGGGGCGAGCTGATTGGTCCTATATAAAAGCGGTTAAAGATTCCTTATCAATCCCCGTAATAGGGAATGGTGATGTATGGACTCCTGAAGATGCACTTCGTATGATGCAAGAAACAGGTTGTGATGCGGTTATGATTGGTCGTGGTGCACAAGGCAATCCATGGATTTTTGAGCGCACTAATCACTATTTAACGACAGGTGAATTAAGGCCAGAACCTACCTATTTAGAGCGACTAGATATGTTGCTCAAACATTTTGAACTACTCTGTCGGTATAAAGGGGCGGCTCTAGGGGTAAGAGAAATCCGAACACATGCGGGATGGTATATGAGGGGAATGCCTGAAGCAGCTTATTGGCGTAATCGTGTGAATACAATTCACACTGTTGAAAGCTTTAAAACAGAGCTTTCAACCTATAGAGATGTATTGGAAAACTGGGGCTCACATTGACAAATACAGGGGTTCTTAGTATAATTGATTAAAAATTAAAGATGAAAGATAAGGTGTCATCGACTATGACACTTTTTCTATTATTTATATGTAGAAAGATTAGGAGAATCCATGGCAGACGTAAAAGAAACATTACTTACAGCCGAAGGTTTGAAAAAACTTGAGGATGAATTAGCATATTATAAATCTGTGCGCCGCATTGAGGTGTCACAACGTATTAAAACAGCTATTGAATACGGCGATATCAGCGAAAACTCTGAATATGATGATGCTAAAAATGAACAAGCTTTCATTGAAGGTTATATTTCTGAGTTAGAAAATAAAATTAATACAGCAAAAATCATTGATGAATCCATTAAGGGTGATGTAGTATCCGTAGGTAGCAAGGTTACCGTATTAGATACAATGTACAATGATGAATTGGAATATGTTATTGTTGGTTCTTCCGAAGCAGATCCTTTCAACAATCGTATTTCCAACGAATCACCTGTAGGTAAAGCTATTTTGGGTAAACGTAAGGGCGATGAAGTAGAGGTATCCACACCAGATGGTCCTGTTACATTCAAAGTGTTAGCAATTCAATAATTTTTCATTTTAACAAAAGAGGCGATAACATGAGTGAAGAAATTAAAAATTTACAAGAAGAATTAAATGATCAAATGCAAATTCGCCGCGACAAATTGGCTGAATACGAAGCTGATGGTATTTATCCATTCGGCCAACGGTTTGTTGTTAAAGATCATGCAAAAGATATTAAAAATGACTTCTTGAACTACGAAGACCAACCTGTAGTCATCGCAGGTCGTTTGATGACGATGCGTTCCCATGGTAAAACAGCATTTGCCAATATTCGCGATTTGTCTGGTGATATCCAAGTGTATTTTCGTAAAGATGTATTGGGCGAAGATAATTACAAATATGTAAAAATGCTTGATATTGGCGATATTGTAGGCCTTGAAGGCCATGTATTTAGAACTCACAGTGGTGAAGTTACGATTAAAGTCGACAAATTGACATTGTTATCCAAAGCATTGCGTCCATTACCTGAAAAATGGCATGGTTTAAAGGATACTGAACTTCGTTATCGTCAACGTTATGTAGATTTAATCGTAAATCCAGAAGTACGGGATACATTTGTTAAACGTTCTAAAATCGTTGCGAAGATTCGCGAATACATGATGAACGATGGCTTCATGGAAGTGGAAACACCTATGATGCATCCAATTCCAGGTGGTGCTGCTGCTCGTCCATTCATTACGCATCATAATGCGCTTGATATTGATATCTATATGCGTATTGCACCTGAATTATACTTAAAACGTTTAATTGTTGGCGGTATGGAACGCGTATTCGAAATGAACCGTTGTTTCCGTAATGAAGGTATCGATAATCGTCATAACCCAGAATTCACAACCATCGAATCCTACCAAGCATATGGTGATGTAGAAGATGCAATTCGTTTAACAGAAAATCTTGTATCCTACTGTGCTCAAGAAGTACTAGGTACACAAGAAATTACATACCAAGGTACTGAAATCAATTTAACTCCACCTTGGAACCGCATCACAATGGCAGAAGGTGTAAAAAAATACACTGGCGAAGACTTTGATGCAGTAACTACTGTAGAAGAAGCGCGTGCTATTGCAGATCGTTTGAATGTAGAATACACAAATAATGATGGTATTGGTAAAATCTTGAATGCTTGCTTCGAAGATTATGTAGAAGAAAACTTGATTCAACCAACTATCGTGTATGGTCATCCAAAAGAAATTTCTCCACTTGCCAAAGCAAGTCGTGAAAATCCATTGGCTACAGAACGTTTTGAAGCGTTTATCTATGGCCGTGAATTGGCAAATGGCTTCTCCGAGTTAAATGACCCAATTGACCAAAAACAACGTTTCTTGGATCAATTGAAAGAACGTGAAGCTGGTGATGATGAAGCTCACCGTATGGATGAAGACTTCGTCAATGCTCTTGAATACGGTTTACCACCAACAGCAGGTTTGGGCGTTGGTATCGACCGTCTTGTTATGTTCTTGACAGACTCTGCATCTATTCGCGATGTATTGTTGTTCCCATTAATGAAACCTGAAACATCTCAAGTTCAAGAAGAAATAACTGAATAATTTTTAAATTAAAGGCTGTAATAGAATGCGGTGAAACTGTGTTCTATTACAGCCTTTTTTTTGTGTGCCAGTAAGTAGATATGCATGAAGTGGTTGGTATATATTACTTTACATATTAATAATGGTTATCAACATATGAAAAAGTTTATACAACTATATTCTATAATTTAATATAATATTCATCTTGCGTAAAACTCATAATTGCTATGTGTGCATGTGTAATTCGTATTATTAAACGCTATAAATTAAATTGTATAAATGTTAGAATATACATAAAGATAAAGAATACACCTAACTAAATGAGATAGCTATCAATTACTAAAGGGGTATACATCTTATATTTATGTACATAAGTTCCATTAATTTTAATTACAACTCTTACTTTAGGAGGAACGTATTATGAAACACATGAAGGTTGCATTTTCTCATAAGGCACAATATTACTTTGGACCTTTAGACGGCCATGAAAGTGTAGATTTAAGTCAAACCGATTTTACTGATATAGGAGCCATCGTTATTAGTGAAAGTGATACAGCTATCTTAGATAATGAAACTGTAAAATCTTTTGGCATCCCTGTATTCTTAGTTGTTTTTGATAATTCTGTTGATATCGATCAATTCATGGGGAAAGTGGAACGTGTAATTGATGGTTCTAGTACAAACTTCGACTTATATAAACGTCAAATCGAAGCTGCTGCTGACAAATATGAAGAATCTATGTTGCCTCCATTCTTTAGAGCGTTGGCTGATTATGTAGAAGAAGGTAACTCTCAATTTGACTGTCCAGGTCACCAAGGTGGTCAATTCTATTGTAAACATCCAGCTGGCCGTGCATTCTACGATTTCTACGGCGAAAATGTGTTCCGTTCTGACCTTTGTAATGCGGACGTTGCGTTAGGCGACCTTTTAATCCATGAAGGTCCAGCATGTGCGGCTCAACAACATGCGGCGCAAGTATATAATGCAGATAAAACATATTTCGTATTAAATGGTACATCTTCATCTAATAAGGTTGTATTGAATGCCCTATTAACACCTGGCGATATCATTCTATATGATCGTAACAACCATAAATCCATTTGCCATGGTGCTCTTGTAATGGCTGGTGCAACTCCTGTATACCTTGAAACAGCGCGTAATCCATTCGGTTCTATCGGTGGTATTTTGGAACACTGCTTCGACGAAAAATACATTCGTGAATTGATTGCTGAAAAAGATCCTGAAAAAGCAAAAGCAGAACGTCCTATCCGCTTAGCAGTTATCCAATTAGGTACATACGATGGTACTATCTATAATGCGCGTCAAGTTGTTGATAAAATCGGTCACCTTTGTGATTACATCTTCTTCGACTCCGCATGGGTTGGTTACGAACAATTTATCCCTATGATGAAAGACTGCAGTCCATTGCTCTTGGAATTAGGCCCTAATGACCCAGGTGTATTGGTAACTCAATCCGTTCATAAACAACAAGCTGGTTTCTCTCAAACATCTCAAATCCACAAAAAAGATAAACACGTTAAAGGTCAAGATCGTTATGTAAACCATAAACGTCTTAACAATGCATTTATGATGCATGCGTCTACATCTCCATTCTATCCATTATTTGCAGCACTTGACGTAAATGCTAAGATGCATGAAGGCGAAGCTGGTAAAAAACTATGGATTGACTGTGTAGAAACAGTTATTGATGCTCGTAAATCTGTATTGAAACATTGTAAATATCTTCGTCCATTAGTACCTCCTGTTGTACATGGTAAGAAATGGGAAGATGGGGATACTAAAGAAATGGCTCAAGATGTGGACTACTTCGCATTTGAACCAAATGCTAAATGGCACTCCTTCAAAGGTTATGGTAAAGGTCAATACTTTATCGATCCTTGCAAGTTCCAATTGATTACACCTGGTATCAACGTAGAAACTGGTGAATACGAAGACTTCGGTATTCATGCCAATATTCTTGCAAACTACTTACGTGAAAATGGTATCATTCCTGAAAAATGTGACTTGAATACTATTTTATTCTTGATGACACCAGCAGAATCCAAAACTAAGATGGACGATTTAGTGGCACAATTGATTCGCTTTGAAGAATTAATTGAAGCTGATGCACCTATGCAAGATGTTTTACCATCGATTTACTATGCTAATATCGACAAATATAAAGGCTATCATATCCGTCAATTATGCCAAGAAATGCATGATTTCTACAAGGATAGACAAGTTAGTACATTGCAAGAACGCTTATTCTTACATGACTACCTTCCAGAATATGTAATGAATCCTCAAGAAGCGAACTTTGAATTCCAACGTGGTAAAGGTGAGCTCGTACCATTGGATGAAGCTGAAGGTCGCATTGCTCTTGAAGGCGCTCTTCCATATCCTCCTGGAGTATTGTGTGTACAACCTGGCGAACGCTGGTCCAAAACAGCTTGTGATTACTTCTTAGCATTGCAAGAAGGCATCAATAAGTTACCTGGCTTTGCTCCTGAAATCCAAGGCGTATACATTACACCACAACCAGATGGAACTAAAAAAGCTTATGGCTATGTATTGAAAAAAGAATTTGAAAAATAACATTATTGTGTGCCGTCAGAGCTTCTCTGACGGCGCCACAATCAATAAAAAGGTGGTAAAACTATGAGTACAGGCAAAAATAAAATGTCCGTATTGCAGCTGACAATTTTAACAGCTGTAAATATGATGGGCTCCGGTATTATCATGTTGCCAACAAAGTTGGCACAGGTAGGTGCTCTTTCAATCGTATCTTGGTTGATCACAGCCGTAGGCTCCATGTGTTTGGCATACGCATTTGCTAAATGTGGTATGTATGGACGCAAAGGTGGCGGCATGGGTGGTTATGCTGAATATTCCTTCGGTAAAGCAGGGAACTTTATGGCAAACTATACCTATGGTGTATCTCTTTTGATTGCTAATATTGCAATTGCTATTTCCGCTGTAGGGTATGCAGCAACCTTTGCTGATGCAACATTAACACCATTAATGACTGGTATTTATACAATTTTCACGTTATGGCTTGCAACAGTATTGAACTTTGGTGGTGCTAGTATTACAGGTCGTGTATCTAGCTTTACTGTATGGGGCGTTATTGCACCAGTACTTGTAATTAGTACTGTAGGTTGGGCATATTTCTCCGCAGATATGTATGTGGCAAACTGGAATGTCAACAACATGCCATTTGGCGAAGCGGCTACAAACTCCATCGCCATGACATTGTGGGCTTTCCTTGGCCTAGAATCCGCATGTGCTAATGCTGATGCTGTAGATAATCCAGAAAAGAATGTACCAAAAGCCGTTCTTGGTGGCACATTAGGCGCTGCTGCGATTTATATCGTTTCTACTAATATGATGTTTGGTATCGTACCAGCTAGCGAACTCGTTAATAGTAACGCACCATTCGGTCTAGCGTTCGCATCCATGTTCAATGGTACAGTTGGTAAGATCGTTATGGGCCTTATGGTTATGTCTTGCTTCGGTTCCTTGCTTGGTTGGCAGTTCACGATTGCGAACGTATTTAAAGGCGCTGCTGACGAAGGTTACTTCCCTAAATTGTTCAGTAAAATTACATCTAAAGATGCGCCAGTAGTTGGTATGGTAACAATTACTATCTTGCAATCTTTTATGAGTTTGATGACAATTAGTCCTTCCTTAAGTGAACAATTCGAAACATTGGTTAACTTGGCCGTTGTAACGAATATTATTCCTTATCTATTATCCATGGGTGCCGTTATCGTATTGATGAAAGCTGCAAAACGTGCTGGTAGTGAACTTAAAGGTACGACATTCATCGCCTTTATCGGTTCCTTATATAGCTTATATGCATTGTATGCATCTGGTTTTGAAGCTATGACATACGGTTCTATTGTAACCTTTGCAGGTTGGACATTATACGGTTTCGTATCCGATCGTTTTGATTTAGAACATAATATTGGTAAATAGTACCATTAAGCTATTGTTATAAGAACTTTGGCGATACTATCTCCTTTGAATAGTCCTCTGCTATTAGAAGTATAGAATTCTAATAGTGGGGGGCTATTTTGTGTAATTTTAAAAATACTCAATATTAGGGTATAATAAAATAATATAGGTATAAAAGGGGGTAATTATGGATATATTAGCTGCAAGGCGTTCCATAGAACAACGATTACTAAAGCAATCCGTTGCATTAATGTCGTTGGTGGCCGTTAGTGGTACTATTATGGGTGTAATTACTGGTTCTAGTGCCGTATTATTAGATGGTATATTTTCATTCATCGATGTAATCATTAAGATTATGATGCTTATGACGGCCAAATTGGTAGCGCGCGAAACAAGTAAACGGTTCCAGTTTGGATATTGGCAATTTGAGCCTCTTGTGCTCGTTGTGGAAGGATTTTTTATCCTATTGATTGTATTATACGCATTGATTAGTGGTATAGGGGATTTACTAAATGGTGGTCGCCATGTTGATTTCGGTATAGCTATTTACTATGCTATTTTCTTTACTATAGCCGATACAGCATATTATTTTTATGTACATCGCATTAATAAAAGTTTACAATCGAATCTAATCAAGTTTGATAATGTGAGCTGGTCTGTTGACGCGTGGCTTGAGGCAGCCATCCTCATCAGCTTTATAGCTGCTATCTTGTTAGAGGATACATCATACAGTTATTGGGCGGTATATATTGACCCTATCGTTTTGATTGTACTAGCATTGCAAATGACACCATCTGTTATTAAGATTATTGTACCTTCTACAAAACAAATCTTGGGATGGGCGCCTTCATCCTTGCATGATGAGGTACAAGAAATCATGGATCGTTTTATGGAAAAATATTCATTTAAGGATTATGTGACGAGTGTACAGGCTTATGGTAACTCGCGCATCATAGAGATTGATATTCTAGTGCCAAAGAAGTTTCCTTATCAAACAATAGCAGAACTTGATCGTATTCGAAATGAAATAGATGAAGAAATCGGCGGTAATCCCACAGAGAAATGGGTCACTATTTCCTTCACTGCCACACGTAAATGGATGGCTAAGGATTATCTTCTCGATGAAGAAGATGATGAATAATGCTATATTTTATGGTATACTTAAATGTATTAAAATACTAAATTGTACGACATAATAGAAGAGGCTGATACTATGTTAGATTTGAAATTTGTCCGAGAAAATCTCGAATTAGTAAAACAAAATTTGGATAATCGTCATACAAAGGGTGATCTTGATACCTTTGTTGCTGCGTATGATGAACGAAAACAATTGATTCAAAAGGTTGAAGAATTAAAGGCATTACGTAATTCTGTAACAGAAAAAATCAGCCAATTAAAACGCAATAAAGAAAATGCAGATGATAAAATTGCAGAAATGAAACGCGTTGGTGATGAAATTTCTGAATTAGATGGTCGCATTCGCGAAGTAGAAGAATCTTTGCGCAATGCTGCGTTGATGTTGCCAAATATGTGTGATGCATCTGTTCCTGTTGGTGCTGATGAAGATGAAAATGTAGAACAACGCAAATGGGGCGAACCACGTCAATTTAATTTTGAACCAAAAGCGCATTGGGATATCGGCGAAGAATTAGATATTCTTGATTTTAACCGTGCTGTAAAAATGTCCGGTGCTCGCTTTACCGTATATAAGGGCTTAGGTGCTCGTTTAGAACGTGCTCTTATTAACTTCATGGTTGATCTTCATGTTGATAAGCAAGGCTATACAGAAATGATGACACCATATATGGTAACTCGTGAAACGTTGACAGGTACAGGTCAATTGCCTAAATTTGCTGAAGATATGTACCACGTTGAGAATACAGAATACTTTTTGATTCCTACTGCTGAGGTTACATTAACAAATTATCACAGCGGTGAAATCTTGAGTGAAGATGAATTGCCTAAATATTACACTGCATTTACTGCCTGTTTCCGTGCTGAAGCAGGTTCAGCTGGCCGTGATACACGTGGCTTGATTCGTCAACATCAATTTAATAAGGTAGAAATGGTAAAACTTTCAAAACCAGAAGATTCTTGGAATGAATTAGAAAAATTGACAGATAATGCAGAAGAGGTATTACGTCTATTAGAATTGCCATTCCGTGTTATTACATTGTGTACTGGTGATATCGGCTTTGGTTCTGCTAAAACGTATGACGTAGAAGTATGGATGCCTGCACAAAATAAATATAGAGAAATTTCTTCTTGCTCCAATATGACGGACTTCCAAGCTCGTCGTGCAAATATTAAATTCCGTCGTGGTCCTAAAGGCAAACCTGAATTCGTTCATACATTGAATGGTTCTGGCCTTGCAGTAGGTCGTACCGTAGCGGCAATTTTGGAAAATAATCAACAACCAGATGGTTCCGTTGTGATTCCTAAGGTGTTGGTTCCATACATGGGTGGCGTAGAAAAAATTACGCCTGCCAAATAAGGAGGTCCCATGAAATTCTTTATAGATACAGCCGAATTTAGTGAAATTAAAGATGCTTACTCTTATGGCTTTATCGACGGGGTAACGACAAACCCATCCCTAATTGTGAAAGCTAAACGCGATTTAAAACAAGTAATTAAAGAAATCGCGGATCTTGTAGATGGCCCTGTGAGTGCAGAGGTCATTGCTAGTGATGCACCGGGTATGATTGAAGAAGCACATGAGCTTGTAAAACTGGGATCTAATGTGGTTGTTAAAATTCCAATGACTCCAGAAGGCTTGAAAGCCGTTGCAGTGCTTTCAAAAGAAGGCATTAAGACAAATGTAACATTGATTTTTTCTGCTAATCAAGCATTATTGGCGGCTCGCGCTGGTGCTACATATGTGAGCCCTTTTGTAGGGCGTATCGACGATATTAGCATGGATGGATTGACCTTAATTCAAGACATTGCGGATATCTTTGCTATTCACGGTATTAATACTGAAATTATCGCTGCTAGCGTACGTACACCATTGCATATTTTACAATGTGCGAAAGCTGGTGCCCATATTGCAACAGTGCCATATAAAGTGTTGTTACAAGCTATGAAACATCCATTGACCGATGCAGGTTTAGAAAAATTCATGGCTGATTGGAAACAAGCTAATCAATAAGTAATATAAACATCTTTTTAAGGAGGCCCTAAAATGGATCGTACTTTATCTTTAGAATTTGCTCGTGTAGTCGAAGCAGCTGCACTTCGTAGTGGTCGTTTGTTAGGTCGTGGTCAAAAAGACGAAGCCGATGGCTTAGCAGTTGATGCAATGCGTCAAGCATTTGACTCGGTCCGTATTTCCGGTACCGTTGTTATCGGTGAAGGTGAAATTGACGAAGCTCCTATGTTATATATTGGTGAACATGTTGGTGCAGGCGGTCCAGAAGTAGATATTGCAGTAGATCCAATCGAAGGAACGAATTTGATTGCCAAAGGCCAAAATGGTGCTATTGCTGTTATGGCGATTGCTGAAAAGGGTGGCTTGTTACATGCACCAGACATGTACATGGAAAAGATTTGTGTAGGTCCTCGTGGTGCTGGCGCTATTGATATTACAAAATCTTTGACAGAAAATATTCAAAACGTAGCTGCAAAGATGGGCCGTAAGGTTGATGAAATCAACTTGGTAATGCTAGATCGTGAACGTCATTATGGTTTAATGAAGGAAGCTCGTGATTTAGGAGCTCGTATTATGCTTATTTCTGATGGTGATGTTAACCCTGCAATGGAATGCTGTATCGAAGGTTCTGGCGTACATATGGTTGTCGGTACTGGTGGTGCACCAGAAGGCGTATTAGCCGCAGCAGCACTTAAATGTGCAGGTGGCGATATGCAAGCCCGTTTGAAACCAGGAAATGAAGAAGAAATTCGTCGTTGTCATGAAATGGGTGTCAAAGATGTTAACCAAGTATTGACACTTGATGATTTAGTTCGTACTGACGATGTAATCTTTGCTGCTACAGCGATTACACGTGGTAACTTATTGAATCCTATTCAATACTTCCCAGGCGGTGCTCGTACGCATACTATTGTAATGCGCTCTAAAACAGGCACTGTACGATTCCTAGATACGATTCATAGAGATGAAAAATTAACAACATTGAAAGCTCGTTAATTTCTTTGCTTTCAGTAAATAGTCTGTGTAGACCCCTAAGATTAGATTGATAATCTTAGGGGTTTTTACTTGATGAGAAAGCCTAAAAAATAGTATAATAATCGTTAGTATATAACAGTGTGACGAATATGGTTATACATGAACATAACCATTTTGATATAAGAAATGTAGGAGGAATTCTTTTGGAAAAGCTCGTTATTAAAGGCGGTAATCAGCTGAATGGTCGCGTGCGCGTTAGTAGTGCGAAAAATGCGGTGTTGCCTATTATTGCAGCTACTTTATTAGCATCAACACCGAGTAAATTATTGGAAATTCCAAATTTAGAGGATGTTGGTACCATCTCCCAAGTTATTGAGTCTTTGGGCGTTAAGATTACACGAAACGAAGCTGATGATGAAATTATCTTCGATGCATCCATGTTGACGGCTACCGAAGCTCCTTATGAATTGGTACGCAAAATGAGAGCATCCTTCCTTGTGATGGGACCATTATTGGCTCGCAAAGGGGAAGCTAAGATTTCTATGCCTGGTGGTTGTGCTATTGGTGCGCGCCCTATCGATTTACATTTAAAAGCGTTTGAAGCATTGGGTGCAAAAATTGAAATCACAGAAGATTATGTATATGCACATGCTCCAGAGGGCTTACAAGGCACTCAAATTTACTTGGATTTCCCAAGTGTAGGGGCTACTGAAAATGTAATCATGGCTGCTTCTATGGCTAAGGGTAAAACAGTTATTGAAAATGCTGCAGAAGAACCAGAAATCGTTGATTTAGCTACATTCTTGAATGCGATGGGGGCCAATATTCGCGGTGCGGGTACGAATGTGATTCGTATTGAAGGTGTAGAATCCTTGCATGGTGCTATCCATACCGTTATTCCAGATCGTATTGAAGCTGGTACATATTTAATTGCTGCGGCTATGGCTGGCGGTGATGTATTCGTAGAAAATGCATTACCTGAACATTTGAAACCCGTAGTGGCTAAATTGAAAGAAGCAGGCGTTACCGTAGAAGAAGATATTGACGGTATTCGTGTTATTAGCACAGGCAAAGGCTTAAAAGCTGTAGATATTAAAACATTACCATATCCTGGATTCCCTACAGATATGCAAGCTCAATTCATGGCGTTTACTACTATTGCGGAAGGCACAAGTACAGTAACGGAAACTGTATTTGAAAATCGTTTTATGCATGTTGCTGAATTGCGTAAGATGGGGGCTCATATAGATATTGATAATCGACAAGCTATCGTAGAAGGGATGCAATCCTTACATGGCGCTGTTGTGAATGCAACTGATTTACGTGCTGGGGCGGCTTTAGTTTGTGCAGGCTTAGCTGCGGAAGGTACAACAGAAATAGGTCGTTTACATCATATCGATCGCGGTTATGATGATTTAGTGGGTAAATTGAAAAGGTTAGGTGCCGATATTGTTCGGGTTGACGAATAAGAACAAAAGGCCAAAACAGAATACAAAGAAACGAAGCCGGCGTAAACAAGTGCCGGCTTTGCGTCGCAGTCAAGATAATGATGGAAAAGCTAAAAAAGAGTCGGTTGTAGAGCGCACTTCACGAGCTGCTATGGTCAAGGTAACGGAATTACGTCGCAAAGAACGCCGTCAAAAACGGACTAAGCCTATAGCAAAGACCACTCCAGCTATGACATTGAAGCGTATTGTATCCCCTCAGAATGTAGGAGAAACGGTGTTTAAATTTGGTCGTTCCCTTACATTTGATTTGGGTATCGATTTAGGTACAGCCAATGTTTTAATCTATGTCAAGGGCAAAGGACTTGTTCTAGATGAACCTGCTTGTGTAGCGAAAGATACTCGGACTGGCGATGTATTAGCAGTAGGTGAAAGCGCACGTCGCATGATTGGGCGAACACCGACGGGGATTGAGGTCATACGACCGGTGCAAGCAGGTGTAATAGCGGATTATGACATGACAGAATTTATGCTCAAGTATTTTATTCGTTCTGTTGTTCCTGCATCTCGTCTCATGAAAACACGTATCGTTGTTTGCGTTCCATCGGGGATTACTCCCGTTGAAAAACGTGCTATTCTTGAAGCATTACTACGAACTGGGGCTAAGAAGACGGTTCTTATTGAAGAGCCTTTAGCAGCGGCTATGGGCACAAATTTAAATGAAGCGGATAAGGTTGGTGCTATGGTCGTAGATATAGGCGGTGGCACTACGGATATTGCCGTCCTTTGTGATACAGGTGTCGTAGTGAGTGAATCGTTGCGTATTGGCGGAGATTCTTTTAATGAGGCTATTATTCAATATGTACGGCGCAAGAAAAAGCTTGTCATTGGTCCTCTAACGGCGGAAGAAATAAAGATATCTGCAGGCACTGTAGACCGGCGTTCTGAAGAGCGAGAGGTAGAAATTCGGGGGCGTGATGTTATTAGCGGTTTGCCTAAGATAGTTACATTACATTCGCTAGAAATACAGCGTGCATTAGAGTCTCAAGTTATGAGTATTCTTGAGGCAATCAAGTCTATATTGGAAAAAACGCCACCTGAATTGGTGGCTGCTATAGGCGATCATGGTATTATTCTCACCGGTGGTGGGGCGTTGATTAGTGGGCTTGACCGTGTTATTTCTCGATCTGTTGGCATAGCTGCTTATTTAGTCGAATTACCAAGGTATGCGGTAATTAAAGGGGTAGCAAAAACATTAGATGAAATGTCATCATTGCGAGATACATTAGAAGACTTACAATAGAATTAGAAAAGCTGAGGTGGGAAACCGTCTCAGCTTTTTGTATTATTGCGAGAAATAGTGTATACTACAAGTGAATAGATTGTATAAAATTAATAATAAAGTATAATCTAATTTGAGTTGTTATATCTAGTTCTGATTTATAACAGAATACGTTAACATACAGAATTTATAAACTCTATATATTGTAAAGGAGTTCGATGATGATACGCCTTAAAACAGCCGCTATAATAGCATCTATTATGGTAACAACTACTGTTACTGTTTGTGCCGGTGATTTGACAGCCGTGCGAGTATCCGATTATGATGGTGCAAGCCGTATTGTTTTTGATATGACTGAATTACCTTTATCCTGGACTAAGTCATATAACGCAAACCAAAATACGGTTACCTTGAACTTAGCCAATACAACTAATAAAATTTCCAATGCCGCAGAACGTACAACACATAAGATCGGTGTGTTGAAAGGTATGTCCTTTCAACCTACTAATGATGGTTTACAAGTGAGACTATCTGCCAATCAATCGATTAATTACCATGCTTTCACCCTATCAAATCCCAATCGTGTGGTTGTTGATTTATTTTCAGATTACAGTCAGAAGACAACGAAAAGTGTAGGTGCATCGATTCAGACTGCTAACATAAAAACAGCAGTTAACGAGGGATTAATTCGCGCTTATGCGATGACAGTTAGCAATGATGCACCAATGGTGGTAGCAAGTGTGCCCGGTGGAAAGCCTTTGTCCTCGATTTCACAGCAACACATTGCTGCTGTCGGTTTATCCGTTCCGGGAAAGAGCTTTGATAAACCGTATTCGGTTAGTGCATCTGGTGAGGTAGATTTAAATCGCATTCAATCCATTGGCGTTCTTCGCTATACGCCAAGTAGAGGGTATTTTATAGAAGAGAAGAAACCATTGTTGCAGGCTAAGACACCTAAATCTACGTTGGTGATTACCACTGTAAATGGTCCACGTAGAAATAATGCTCTTACGCTATATACATCTAGTTTTGGTGAAAGTACAAATACAAATGAATTCGGTTATGAAGTGACAGTAAGTAATGGGAAGGTTCTTAAGGTGGGAAATGGCAATTCCGCATTAGGGAACAATCAATTTGTATTGTCTGCTCATGGTGCGGCCATAGCTTCATTAAAATCTTTAAAAGTGGGCACGCCTGTTGTATTACAACCACGTCAGGAACTTGCGAAGGTAGAAACTGCTGGTGGCGCTATGGTTGAAGGGGGCACACTGGTTTTACATAATGGTAGTTATGTGGGCCCTAAAAATTCTGCGAATCGTAGTCGAAGTTTCATCGGCACAACAAAGGATGAAAAGCTCGTTGTAGCCACTGTAGATAAACATAATGCTTCTTCTGTAGGTGTTACACTAGAAGAAGGGGCTAATCTATTGACCTCTTTAGGGGCTATCAATGGATTTGAATTATCTAATCAAGGCAGTGTTGATGTAGAGGTTGATGGCCATTATACTCACAAAGGTAATGAAACGCCTAGTACTTATGAAAAAATACTTATAATCAAGTAATGAGTTGCATACAATTTTGTTTGAAAAAAAGCTAGAGATTTAGTATAATATCTTTATGTATTCTATTGTAAAAGGAGGGATCGTTATGAAAAAGACACTTTTAGCCTTAGCTGCTTTAACAGCATTAGGTATTACTTCTGTAATGGCGGCCCCTGTATCATACCAAAGTGTATTAACAGGTAAAGTTGCTTCTACTGTTGCTGTTGGCACTTCTGTTACAGAAGGTCAAACATTGGTGACTGTAGAAACATTGGCAGGCCCTATGGCGGCAGCTAAATCCACGGTGAATGGCACTGTGACTGCAGTTGATGTTACAGTAGGTTCAGATATTTCTCGTGATCAAGTCGTTGTCACTGTAGAAAGCAAATAAAGGAGATAGGAATGAAGTTTTCTCATTCTTGGCGTCGGTATAGAAAAACGATACTGGCGCTTTTCTTCTGTAGTGCTCTATCATCGGCACAGGCAGTTGATTTTATGCCTGTTCAAGATGTACAGACTGGTATGGAAGGTATAGCAAAAACAGTAATAGTAGGGGATACGATATCGAATTTTAATGTTAAGGTATTGGGCGTTATGAAGGATAAAGGCCCATCTGGACATTTAATTCTTGCAAAGTTTTCTGGCCCTGTTATGGAACAGACCGGTGGCATTGCGCATGGTATGAGTGGTAGTCCTGTATATATTAATGGGAAACTTGTAGGTGCCGTAGCATATGGTTGGGGCTTTGCTGATGGCACGATTGGCATGATAACGCCTATCGAAGATATGGTGAAATTATGGAATATACCGTATGAAAAGAATTTGACAAATACTTGGTCAGACAAACAATTAATTCCAATGAAAACTCCTTTGATGGCCTATGGATTTGATAGTACATCTATGGAGTATTTTAAATCAAAATTACCACAATACAATTACGAAACCTATGATACAGCTAGTTCTAGTAGTGATGATATTGCAAAGCCGTTAGAGGCTGGTGGTTCTGTAGCAGCGTTATTGGTTGATGGCGATTTAAAACTCGGTGCTATTGGTACCGTTACCTATGTTGATGGCAAACAAATGGTGGCCTTCGGGCATCCGTTCTTGAAACATGGTTCCGCTAATTATTTTATGCATAATGCCAATATTTTTACGGTTGTTAAAAGTTATGAATCCGCCTTTAAACTAGGTTCTATGGGACGTGAAATCGGTACCGTTACTGAGGACCGTGGCGCAGGTATTGCCGGTGTCTCTGGTACTATTTCTAGTGGGATTCCAGTTCGCTTTCATTTAAAAGATATCGATATGGGCCGTGATAAGCAGTCTAATGTAAAGGTTATTGAAGATAAGGATATGACACCTACATTGGCGGCTACAGCACTGTATAATATGTTGAATAAGACATTAGATCGCAGTGGTGCCGGTACTGCTAAAATTACCTATACGATTTCACCACGTAATGGTGAACAAAAATCATTAACGCGAACCAATATGTTCTACAGTTCTGAATCTATTAGTGAAAAAACGGTTGATGAATTTTACAATGTTATCGATGTATTGATGAACAATCGCTTTATTAACTATGAAATTGCGGATATCAATGTGGAAACAGAGGTAACACAAGATAAGAAAACGGCAAAACTTGTAGATGCAGCTGCATCATCGACAGTTGTATCTCCAGGGGATACAATCGTAGTTGACGTTACATTGGAACCATATCGTGGGGAAAAAGTCAATAAAGAGGTATTCTTCACAGTACCTAAAGACCAACCTTTAGGTAAATACACCTTAGAGGTTCGTGGTGGTGGCGAAATCCCATTGCCTTATGTATTGGAAAAACAAAAATATAATTTGACTGATGAAGTTCTACGCCGTTTAAAAGTTTACAAAGACTTTAACGATTTGTTTGATGAATTACAAAAGACTGATACGAATAATCAAATTGTTGTAGAAATCTTAGAAGATGGCGTTAGTCTTGTAAATGAAGAGGCTTCTACAAGCTCTGTGAAAAAGGCAAAACTTCAAGGTGTAGAAGATAAACCTAGCCCTGGAGATCTTAAAAAGAAAAAAGGTAGTGAAGACCTTAGCGATGGCAAAGATGATGAAAAGAAAAATGAAAAAACTGCTATCGACACAGAGTATATTGTTCAAGGGGACGGTCAATTTACAATCCAAGTTATGAGTGTTAAAGACCGTGACAAAGCATTAGCTAAACGTGCTAAAGAAGCTAAAGAACAGGTTAAGATGGAACATAAATTGGAATTAGAAGATCAAGGTAATAAAAAAGATTCCAAAGCATCTCAAAATAAAAAAGACAAGTCTGTTAATAAACCATCTAAGGAAAAACCATCCAAGGATAAACCAGCAGGTGATGCACCTTCGAATGAGAAACCATCTAATGATAAACCTTCAAATGATCAAGTAGAGTAAAATTTGAAATATAAGCAAATAGTAAGGGGGACTGTTGTGAATTGGCTTGAGACGATAGGTCGCAATGTAATGGCCGGCTTATCGAATGTGGGTACTGCCATGCTACTTGTATGGCAGACCATAAAACAATTAAAAATGCTCAATGCATGGCACGTGCTGCAACAGATGGCTCATCTTGGCGTAGACTCACTACCGATTATTAGTCTGACACTATTATTTGCAGGTGGTGTAATGACATTACAAATAACAGATGTGTTAATTACCTATGGTGCACAAGGTACGGTAGGCGGACTCATGGCCGTTGCGATGGGCCGTGAATTAGGACCTATTCTTGTAGGCGTTGTATTAGCAGGCCGTGTAGGGGCTGCTATTACGGCTGAAATTGGTACGATGAAGGTTACAGAGCAAATCGATGCATTACGCGTTATGGCTGTAAATCCAATCGGCTATCT
Organism: Veillonella sp. ICM51a; assembly: GCF_000524355.1. Classification (NCBI taxonomy): domain Bacteria; kingdom Bacillati; phylum Bacillota; class Negativicutes; order Veillonellales; family Veillonellaceae; genus Veillonella; species Veillonella sp. ICM51a. The sequence goes on along the minus strand of NZ_JAPX01000049.1, from coordinate 84,208 downwards.
CGTTGTACCTCGCGTTGTAGCCTGCATGATTATGGTACCAATCCTCGCATTTTATGGCGTTGTCATTGGTATTGCAGGTGGTTATTTTGTAGCTACTACTATTAAGGGGTTAGCACCAGCCACCTATTTAGATTCGATACAAATGTTTTCAACCATTTCTGATTTTACATTAGGGTTAATTAAATCTAGTGTTTTTGGTGCTGTCATCGCTCTTGTAGGGTGCTATAAGGGAATGCATACCAAGATGGGGGCTGAAGCTGTTGGTTTCTCCACTACTAGTTCTGTAGTAACAAGTATTATCTTAGTATTTGTATTAAATTATTTTTTATCAACTCTACTCTTTTAATCGATTATCTCGAACGAGGACTTTATGATTGAATTACGTGATGTGGTTGTAGCCTATGACACGCGTGTAATATTAGATTCTGTTAATCTGACCATTGAAGATGGGGAGACGCTTGTTATTTTGGGTGGTAGTGGTAGTGGTAAAAGTACGCTATTACGCTTGATTATAGGTTTACAACGCCCCACATCAGGCCAAATTATTGTTGATGGTGTAGATATTACTACATTATCTGAAGAAGAATTTAATAAGGTACGTCAAAAGATGGGCATGGTATTTCAATACTCCGCATTATTTGACTCTATGTCAGTGGGGGAGAATGTCGCCTTTGGACTAAGGGAACATACCAATCTAAGTGATGATAAAATTCAACATATTGTTGATGAGCGACTCGGTTGGGTTGGGTTGAGCGGATATGAGTCTTACATGCCTAATGAGTTATCTGGGGGGATGAAGAAACGGGTTAGTCTTGCTCGGGCTATCGCTCTTGATCCGACGCTCATCTTATACGATGAACCTTCGTCTGGTCTAGACCCCATTACATCGGGAACGATTAGCATGCTCATCCGAGGTATGCAAGAACGGTTGGGCTGTACATCTATCGTAGTAACTCATGATATGCAATCTGCTTTTTATGTGGCTGACAGAATTGCATTACTTGATAAGGGAAAATTTATAGAAGTATCTAAAACAGAGGATTTTAAAAACTCACCTAATCCTAAAGTACAACAATTTATTCATGGTGAGGCGGAGGCTATCGATATCGGAACAAGGAGAGACAGATAATGAAGTGGACGACGGAAGCTAAAGTAGGGGCTTTCACAATTGTAGGTGTTGTGTTGTTCGTGCTGGGCATCATATTTGTGGGGCGTATAGACGTATTTGCAAAACCTCAGATGACGATTACCGGTGATTTTGCTCAAGTTAATGGGTTAAAAAATGGTAATCAGGTTAAATTTTCTGGTGTCGCAATTGGTACGGTTTCTGATATTGAAATTACACCATCTGGTGTTTTGGTGAAGATGAAAGTCGATGATAAAACTCAAATACCAAGCGATTCAACATTTACCTTAGGATCTGATGGATTCTTAGGGGATAAATTTATTCAAATTTCACCTGGCAAATCAACCGTATATTTACATGATGGTGATTCCGTTAAAGGTGAAGGGGTCGATGCGATGGATAAAGCCATGCAAAGTGCTCAAAAATTAATGGCTGGTACAGAACAAATGTTGCAATCCATTAATAATATTATTGGCGACCCTAAAACACAAGACGCATTAAAACATTCGTTGCAATCTACGGCTGTCATGGCTGACAATGCGGTAGCGGTTACACAAAATATGGCAGATGTGACGGCTCAGCTAAATCAAGCTGCTCAACAATTTAATGCCGATGGTAATGCTGGTAATGACATGCGTGCTATCTTGACGAATATTAAACAAACTACGGATCGTGTTGATCACATGGCGCGTTCCATGGAAGGAACCGTAACGGATCCAAAAGCACAAGAAAATATTAAAGCAACATTGCATAATACGGAGCAAATTTCTGCTCGTGTCAATAAATTGTTAGGTGGCAAACCATATGCATCTGAAACCGTTAATGGTTCCTCGGAGGCTAATGGTTCTGAAAAAAAGTCATCTATTAAAGTAGAACCTTCTGTGGATTTACTTTATAATACAAATCAAGAAGAGGTCCGTATCAATGGTCGTGCTCGCGTTTACACAGATAAAGGCATGGGTGAATTTGGACTTTCTAATATTGGTGATGATACCGATTTTGATTTGAATGGCGGTAAATTTATCGCAAATAAATGGTTAGTACGCGGTGGTATTTTTGAAAGCAAGCTCGGATTTGGCATTGACTATAATCCACGTGGGTCTTTTGGTGTTTCTGCAGCTATGTATGATTTGAATCATCCTAAATATCGACTACGTTCTGATATACGCTTACATAATAATACGTACGGTGTTGTGCAAATGACACGCCCATTTGGTTCTTCAAATGGAGGCACCTACTTTGGTATTAAACAAGTCTTTTAAAACACATATCGTGTGGAGGTATACGTATGAATAAGAAGGCCTTTTCTTTAGCCATAATATTATCGATGGCTACAACAGGTGCATTCGCAAGTGACGTTGTTTCTACATCTGTCAATAATGGTGATAAACTCACAAAACTTCAAAAAGAAGCTATTCAATTAACTCAACAACAATTAGCTCAAAAAGCTTCTCAAGATGCACAACAATATGAAGTCGCATTGAACCTAAATGAAGATAGCACAGTTTCTCTTGCACTGGCTAATAACCGTACTGCAAAACAATCCTTGTGGGATTATCAAGCTGCAAAAGCCACAGTAAGTGCTACAGCAGCAGGAAAAAATCCTAATGTATCCTATGCATGGCAAGGTGCTCGTAATCACGGTGCCAATACTATGACGGGGAGAACTGTTACTAGTAAGACTGGTCAACATAGCTTCACTATTAAGGCCCCTGTATTTAGCCCTGAGTTAGATGCTAATATTGATAAGTCTCGCTTTGCTCGTGAAGGTAGTGGTGCTGCTTATGAAGAAGCTTTACAACAAGCTAAATATGATGCTATCAATGGATACTACACATTGATTATGTATCGTAACAAGGTAGACGTAGCAAACCAAGCTGTTAAGGATTACCAAGGTCATGTGGATAATGTAAAGGCTCAATATAATGTAGGTCTTGTAGCTAATTCTGATGTATTGGCTGCGGATACTAATTTGGCTGACTCTCAAACAAACCTTGTAAAAGCGCAAAATGCAGCGAATTTAGCGGAAGCAAACTTGAATTTGGTGATTGCATATCCAACACAAACGTCTATTACAACAGCAGAACATGATTTGCAATACAAACCATATGCTGTTACATTAGAACAAGCAAAAGCGTATGCTATGCTTCATCGTTCTGCTCTTGTACAATCTGCGATGGCTGTAAAACAAGCTGAAGAGGGTTTAAAAGCTGAGAAAGCTGGTTATTTACCAACAGTAGGTGTCGAAGCTGGCCGTGGCTATGCTGATCCAGATGGCTACTTTGGTACAAGCAGTAAATCTTGGCATATTGGCGCATCCGCTACATGGAGTTTGTGGGATGGGGGCCAAACACAAAATAAAATTAAGGTTGCTCAAGATACATTAGAAAAGGCTAAGGAAGCTAATTTAGCAGCTGTTGATAAGGTAAATCTTGCTGTGCAACAAGCATACCTTAACTTGCGTTCTGCAGAACAAACAATTCAAAGTACGCAAACGGCAGTACATCAAGGTCAAGAAAACTTCCGTATTGCAACACTTCGTTACCGCGCTGGCGTAGGTACAAACCTTGATGTACTCGATGCAGAAACTAAATTGACTGAATCTCGCAATAATTATGTAGATGCTTTATATAATTACAATGTAAGTATTTCTGCTCTTGAACAAGCAACAGGTATCCCTTTGGATACTCCTGTAGGTCAAGGGGCAAGTATTATTGCTAATAGTGGTGCTGTAGAACAATTAGCAGCATTAGCGACAGCTACACCTGCAAAAAAATAATCATAGAGATAATATACACTCTATTTAAAATGACGATTGCTTCGGCGGTCGTCATTTTTTTATCGTTGAATGAACTGTATTACATTTTGATTTCATAAAATTTATACATCATATACTATTGAAATATCATAGAGTATGGTAATATTGATGTATAAATAAGCGTAATTTTTTTAGGTGTGGGGTTTCCTATGACAAGGAAAAAATGGTGCCTAATTGGTGCAGCAGTTTTAGGATTGGGTGTAGCTGGAATAGCTACTTCCATCAATCCAATTGCAGAGCGATATGTGGCGCCCATGGTACAGGAACAACTACATAATACAGTTAGAGGTACAATTCAGTATGATTCTATGCACATCGCTTGGAATGGGGATGTAGTACTGCAAAATGTATCATTAAGGGATGAAAATGACCATTTGGTAGCGGCCGTTCCGACTATGAATGTATCAATGAAATGGACATCTGCTCCATCTATTTTGATGGGGAATTCAAGTGGTGCAGCCATCGTTTCTACCATTACTTTAGAAAAACCGGACGTCCATGTGTGGCAACTAGCTGATGAATCTTGGAATGTAAATTCTTTATTGGAGTCATCCTCAAAAAATGATAAGAAATCATTTGATGGCAATATCGTCATTAATGATGCTACAGGTGCTGTTCGATTTAAAGATGGTAATGTACATAGGCTATCCAATCTAGATGGAAATATAGCCTTAAATGTTGATGGTATGACAAAAGGGGCATTAAATGGACTTTTAGATGACCATTCAATCGCTGTTAATGGCTCTATCGACATGAATAAAATGGATGATTTTGATTTGTTTGTTCGAGCCGAGTCTGTTGATATATCAGGCATTATGAATATGGTTCCATCCAATAAAAATTTCTCTATAACATCTGGTATATTACATGATGTAAAAGCGCAGATTACGGGGCGTGATGGCAAGTATTCTATGTCTGGTAATTTAGCCTTTGATGGCGTTGGTGGTACCTATAAAAACGGGTCTACTACATACCAAATTGGACAGGGTAATGGTAAGATTTTCTTCCAAAATAATACTGTTTTAATCACTCATAGTGGCTGGTATGTAAACGATCAAGCCGTTAAGGTGAATGGGTTGGTAACATTAGGGGATGAGGTTGGTTTAAACTTAAATGCTGTTGCTGATTCCGTAGCTTTAGAGGCTTTCACCAAAAATCAAATTACTGGTAACGTAGGTGCCCGTGTTCATATCGGCGGTACTAGTGTTAATCCCTATGTATCTGGTTCTATAAAGAGTGATGCCATCTCGTATGATAGCTATCATATCGATAGTGGAGAGGCTAATTTTAGTTATTCCGATGGCACAGTGGATATTCACGATGCTTCATTGTACATTGGTAATGGTAGCGTAAAAGCCAAAGGACAATACGGTATTGATAGTGGTGAATTTTCCATTGGTGGTACGATTCATAATGCAGAAATAGCTCCATTTACACAAAATTTATCTACACCGGCATCTGGTATTGTGAATGGAGAATTTTCTGTAAAAGGAAAAAATAGTGATATTACCTCCATAGAAGGTAATATAGTGGGAACGAGTCTATCCGTGCGTGGTATATCTATTGATTCTGCTCGCGTAAGCTTTAATAATGTAGGCGCCTTGACAAATATAGCCGTTACGGGGGCGATAGGGAATGGCCAACTTAGTGGATATGGAACGATTGATAATAATCTATTGAATCTATCCTTGTCGGCGGATTCATTAGATGCATCTAATTTTTCAAGTCTTGTTGGTAATAGTATATCTGGCAATATTACAGGCCATGCTTCTATTACAGGAAATTTAGATAATCCATCTGTGACAGGTAGTGTTACAAGTCCTGAGATTGTCTATAGTGGGGCTCATTTTAATTCCATTAATGCAGGCTTTACTATTAAAAATCATATATTAGAATTAACAAATACATCTATAGGTGATGGAGATGGTGCCATTACTATAGGGGGTACATTTGATTTAAATTCTAATGCACTTAATATGCGGGCGCGTGCTAAAGCTGTCCGGATAGAGAACTTGATTCGGCCGTTTTCTGATGTTCCGCTTACTGGGTGGTTTGAATCTGAAAATGAAATTCGTGGTACTTTAGATAATCCTTATGTTCAGGGCCATGTTCACTTATATGACGGTTCTTATAATGGTAAATTGATTAGTGATGCAAAGGCAGATTATACATTAGAAAATAAGACTCTTACACTACCTAAGTTTACTATTCAAGGATATGGTGCTGTCATTCAAGGGGCTGGTACTATGTCAGAAGATGCTCTAAATATCGATTTAGAAGGTAAAGATATAGATATTGGTAGGTTATTAGTCAATACTGATTATGATGTAAAAGGCTATGTACAAGCTAAGGGGCATATTGGAGGCTCTTTATACAATCCTAATTTTAATGGATCTGTTACATCTAACTTCTTAACCATTAATGGCGAAGGTATCACCAATATTTCTGGTACATTATATGCAGATAAAACCGTTGTTAATTTAGAAAAATTTGAATTTGATGAAGAACAAGGTGGCCATTATATGGCCCGTGCAGGTATGTCTACTGTGGGCGATAAGCGATTGTTTGGTACATTACAGGTGACAAATGGTCGTGTAAGCAATCTATTATCCCTACTGGGAAAACCGGTGGATAAATTAGATGGTTCTTTGAGTGGTACAGTTGATTTAGGTGGTACCTATGGCAATCCAAGCCTTAATGTGGTGGGTTCAATTAAGGATGTAACTATTGATACTAAGGTAGTGGGCGATGCAAAGATAGATGCCAGTCTAGAAAATCGTAAGTTTAAAATTCGAACATTAAAATTACCTGTTGATGATGGACTTATTGCTGCTGGTGGTACTGTTGATTTAGATGGTGATGCAGATTTACAAATTGCAGTTCGCGATGTTGATATAGAACCATTCTTACCGCTTATTGGTGATAATATTAATGCAACTGGTTCCGTTACCGGTGTTATCAATATGACAGGGGCTACACAAAATCCTAAGGTTGAATTGTCCGCGAGCCTTGCCAATGGTTCTTATAACGGTATCGATATTGATCAAGGCTTTGTATTGGCAACCATGGAAAATCATGTTATTAACGTTCAACGTATTCAAGGGGTTAAAGAAGACTATAAGCTAAGTGCATATGGCAAGATTCCTTTAGCCGCGTTGTATACGACTGGATATCTAGATGCGAATGATTCTAAAGCGATGGATATGACTGTTGACTTTAATGAGGCTGATATGGCTGTTATCCCTTTGATTACTCCTACGGTGAAAGACGCAACCGGGGCATTAAAAGGTGTTGTTCATGTAACAGGAACTATTGATCAACCAGAAGCGTACGGTACAGTATCTGTTCGAAATGGTACCATAAAGATAAAGACTGTAGGGAATGAGCTTAAGAATATTGATGGGGATTTAATTTTCTCAGGTCAACAAGCAGATTTTCAATCTCGCATATCTGCGGGCAAAGGGACCGCTGGCTTAGCAGCGAAGGTTAATTGGACAGGTCATACCATGACTAGTTACCGTGCAGCCATTCAATTGGATGGGTTAGATTTATCTAACGAGTATATTTCAGGTCCATTAAAGGGAGAACTCTATATAGCTGAAAAAGAGGGAATCCCTACACTTATGGGGAATCTAAATCTAGAGAATATGAAGTTCAAAATTCCACTTTCCTTAGAAACTAGTGAAAGCACGCGTGATTTGGGGATTGATGTTAACGTACATGCTGGTAAAAATGTACGACTCTACGATAGAACCTTGTATAATATGCGTATTAGTGGAGATGTTCATTTTGGGGGCTCTGTATTTAATCCTACCTCTAGTGGACAGTTTAACGTGGTGAGTGGTACGTTTAAATATCTAAGCCATACCTTTGATATTACAAAGGGGACTGCAACTTTTACATCTGGAACGTATTTGCCTATGCTTCAACTAGATGCGGAAACAAATGTAGGTACTTATAATATTTATCTTGGCGTGAAAGGTACTGTGGACCATATGGATTTAACGCTTAAATCCGAACCAAGCTTATCGCGTAAGCAAATCATTTCTATGTTGACCTTTGGTCGTGGTGAACCATCGAATAGTAGTACAATTACCAATGAAGATGCCAATGCATTAGCTGTAGCTGGTGCACAAATGTTTGCTTTTGGTTATGTACAAGATGCAGTGCAAAATGCATTGGGTTTAGATCGTGTTAATATTACGACAGGCTCCATAGATCCGAATGAACCTACTAGTAGGGAAACATCGGGAAATTATAATATCGAAATCGGCAAATATGTCTTGCCGAGAACGATGATTACCTATACGCAAGGTATCAATAATAAACAAAATAAATATGGTATTGAATACTCGTTACGGCGAAATGTTAAGTTTAATGCTTGGCATACATCACAAGGTAGTACCTATATTGGTGGACGTTGGACACGAGAGTTCTAGCAATGATGACTATAATGAAGAATCTGAATAAGGACCTTCATTATAGTCATTTTAATTTCATAAAATTGAATTATAGTAGTACTAATTCCCAGTATTATATGATATAATAATAAAGATTTAATACTCTTTAAAGAGGGATAATTTTAGGAGGATTTTATGTTAACAAGCAAAGCCTATAAACGTATGCTAGCAGCATCTGTGTTGACTGCTGTTATGGGTACTGGCAGTGTGTTTGCTGCAGAAGTACAAACAGGCTATACACCAGATATGAATGCAACTGCTACAGCAGATACTGCAACTACTGATGATACAACGACTAAAGCAGCTGTATACAATGCGGGTACAGAAAAGGGTGCTAATACACAAGATAATACTGATGCGGCAATTTTAGCTGCTCGTGGTGACACTACATTATCCACTGATGGTACTGTTGTGCAAGGTTCTGATGGCACAGTTACCGTTAATAACGGGGCTTTAAAAACAGACGATAAACAAGTTAAAATGGTTTCCAAAACTACAGCAGGTACAGACTTGGATAAGGTTGCAGAAAACGGTCAGGCACAAGCTGTAACATCTGTTGAAGCTCAATACGTTACTGCTGTTAGTGCTGATTCTGTTAACCCATTTGTAGGTAAAACAATTACAGGCTTATCTATCTCTGGTATTCCTGCAGATCAAGCGGCGCAATTAATGACATTGTTATCTGAAAAGGTAGGCGATGCTGTTTCCGTTGATGGTGTATTTAAAGATGTACAAAATTTGGGTAACAGTGGCTATTTCTCAGAAGTGAACCCTGTCTTTACATCTGTTCCGGAAGGCGTGAAAATTGACTTTGCTGTTGTGACTAACCCTGTAGTACATGGTGTTGTATTTGAAGGTAACTCTGTATACACATCCGATGTATTAACTAAATATATGGCAATTCCTGAAGGCCAAATCATGAACTCCGTATATGTAGGCCAAAAGGTACAAGGTATCAATGCCGCGTATGCTCGTGATGGTTATATGTTATCTCATGTAGATGGTATTGCTGTAGATGACAATGGTATGATTCATATCCATATCGTGGAAGGCATTGTAGAAGATATTGTACCAGCTGGTAATAAGAAAACTCGTAACAAAGTTATCACTCGTGAGTTCGTACAAAAAACTGGTAAACCATTCAACAAGTTCTTAGTTCGTCGTTCCGTAGAACGCGTGTACAACTTGGGTTTCTTTGATGATGTAAATGTACGTATGTTACCAGGTGAAAAAGATCCTAACAATGTAATTATTGAAATTGACGTATTGGAACATAAAACAGGTACAATCACATTAGGTGCAGGTTATTCTAAATCCGATGGCTTGATGGGTATCGTTGAATTTGGTGAAGATAACCTTCGCGGTACAGGTGATAAATTTAAAGTTCACTGGGAAATCGGTGGTAAGAAGAAATATAAAAACTACCAAATTTCTTACTTGAAACCTTGGATTGACCACAGAGGTACTTCTCTTGGATTCTCCTTCTTCAACCGTGAAGATGAATACACTGACTATGATAGCGATGGTAGCGAAGTAGCAGAATACAACAAAAAATCCAAAGGCTTTAATATCTCCTTTGGTCGTCAAACAGGCGAATATACACGCGACTATTTAACACTTGAATCCCGCTCTGATAAATACAAATGGGATAATGACGATAGCTCGGGATTCCGTTATGATGCGGGTACTGGTGCAGGCCCTAATAATAGATGGAATAACGGCTCATATGATTTTGCCGGCATGGATTATGTAGGTAAAAACTTTGGTCGCATCAATTCCATTTCATGGCAAAAGGTATATGACTCCCGCGATAACATTTATGAACCAACTCGTGGTCGTCGTATTTCCTACACTGCACAATGGGCTGGTCATGGCTTAGGCGGTGATTTTGATTTCTATAAATTCACAGCTGAAATGCGTGCATACAAAAAAGTAGGTTCCAAAAATGTATTGGCCTTCCGTGCACGCGGTGGTTTCATCCAAGGTGATGCACCATATAGCCAATTGTTCACATTAGGTGGCGCAGATACATTACGTGGTTACGAAGATGATCAATTCCGCGGTAAAAATATGTATAATGCGACATTGGAATTCCGTTTCCCTATCGTGAAAAAGGTAAGTGGCGTATTATTTACAGATATCGGTGATGCTTGGGATGCTCCTAATGTTCCTTGGTATAAAAATACTAAGAGCTTTAACTATGGCGTTGGTGCCGGTGTTCGAATCACTACACCAATCGGTCCTGTTAAACTCGACTATGGTATTGGCAAGGATAAGAAGAAATTCCACTTCAGCTTCGGTACACAATTCTAATATTGAGACATATTATGGTGAAAGCACCTTCTATAGAGGGGGCTTTCACCAATATCTCTATTATGGCACTCATAGTGCGTAGATTAACAGAAATGAGGAATGTTCATTATGATGAGAATGATGAATAACAAGAAGAATGTGAAAATATTCTCCATTGTTATTGCCGCAATTTTTATTATCGGTATTGGTGCGTTAGCCTATACTCAAATGGCTACACCTGGTACTAGTGCTACTAGTAATGTAGGTGTAATCGATATGAGCCGTTTGGATAATCCTGAAAACCCTGTATATGTAAAAGCTGCTAAGGAATTTACCGATTATCGTAGTCAAGTAGCAGCAGATATGCAAGCAAAGGTAGATGCTGCTCAAGATGATGCTACTAAAGCTAAAATTAAGCAAGAAGCACAAGCTAATGTAGAAAAGAAAATGGAAGAAATGAATAAACAGATGGCTGACCAAACAATGGAAGCAGCTAAAGCTGTTGGTAATGCTAAGGGTTTATCTGTAGTTCTTCCTAAAGATGCAGTTCTTTATGGTGGTGTAGATATTACTGATCAAGTACTAAAAAAACTAGCATCTGATGCAAAATAATAACGATACAAAGGTAATCAGATAAGGGTGAGCAGTATGAAGCTAAATAAACGGTATATAGGATTATTTCTGTTTTTAGCAGCTGCACTGATTGCGATGTATGGAGCCTATGGATTTATTACTAATCGGCAATCTTCAGAAGGGCCATCTATTGGGGTAGTACAAATTGATGATGTACTAGAGTTTAATCCGTCTTATGAAGATTATAAGAATGCGAAAGCAGAGTTGGAACAGCTTAAAGCTCAATATGCCTTAGAACAGGAGGCGTTGAATACCAAGTCTGACTTGCAGAATGAACAACTTAAATCCTTGTCTCTAGACCCGACATTGTCGGATGCGTTAAATATTGAATTACAAACGCGAATCGCTACAAAACAAAATCAACTTAATGCACAGCTAGATGCTAAACGGGCTGAACTGGTACAAAAATACATGAAAGAGCTCAAAGTTGCTAACAAGGGATATGACTTGGAGATTGTAAATCTACAATTACAACTATATGCTTTTGATAGCCGTGTTTATATCGATGATGCGCAGAAAGAAGCGGCTCAGGCACAAAAAGCTGAATTGGAAAGCCGACTTCAAAGCTTGCTGGCTAAACGTAAACCATCCAATTTTGATATGGATGCTATACGGGCTAAAGTAGATGCAGAATTAAAACCTATCCGTGATGCAGGGGAACAAGAACTTAAACAATATGCCGAATCTGTACAAGCTGAACTAGCAAAGAAACGCGATACAATGATGCAAAATCAAGCTAAAGCGATTGTATCGACGAATAATTTGCCAGTTCCTCAAGAGTGGAACGATAGTTGGGCAAAGAAATTATCGGATAAAGAGGCAGAGGTAAATGCACTTCATGAGGCCATTTTAGAGGACGTGCGGATGCGCGTTGCTATTATTGCTCAAGAACGTCATTTAGACCTTGTTTTGATTGATCATGGTGGAAATATCAAAGGGCTAGATATAACAGATGCTGTGAAAGCGTCATATCGAGTTCAGTAAGGAGTATACGATGAATAAGAAAATGAAATCTTTAATTTTAGGTGCAACAATGATTATGGCATTGCCAATTATTGGTGGCTGTGGTAGCAATACTATTGGTTATGTAGATTCCCAAAAAGTTGTGACACAAACTGCGAAATCTATTGAGATTAACAAAGAAATTAATGCAAAAGGTAAAGAACTTCAAGCCAAAATCGATGCTGCTGATGAAGCATCTAAAGCGCAAGTTACGACTGATGCAAAACAAGATTTTAATGCTTTCACAACTGCAAAAAATCAAGAGTTGAAACAATATATCGATCAACAAGTTAATGAATTAGCTAAAGAGAAAAAGCTAGATGTAGTATTGCTTAAAGGTGCTGTTGTTGGTGGCGGCGTAGATGTAACTGATGATTTAATCAATAAAATGGGCAAAGCATCTGATGAAGATATTAAAGCTGCAGAAAATGAAGCGAACCAACAAGAAGCTCAACAAGCGCAACAAGGTGATGCTCAACAAGGTGAAGCCCAACAAGCGCAACCTGCTGAAGCTGCGCAATAGTTTAGTTAACACTTGGGGGGGACTTAATAGTGGAAAAGACCGTACTGGAGCTTGCTCAACTTATTGGTGGTAAGGTGGTTGGTAATGAATCGTTAGTAATCACAGAAACACGTGGCTTTGAACAAGCGGCACCTCAATCGATTACATTTGCTATTGGTGAATATGTGGAACACATTGGCTTATGTAAAGCTGGTGCTGTAATTTTAGAGCAAGAAGCGCCCAATGCACCGATGACACAAATCATTGTAGATAATGCAAAGGTTGCCTTCGCACAAGTATTACAATTATTTCATCCACCTGTTGTAATACCACGTGAAATCCATCCTACTGCAATCATTGGTGAGAATGTTAAGCTAGGCGATAATGTTGCTATTGGTGCCTATTGTGTTATCAATGATAATGCAGTGATTGGTGATAATGTTACAATTCGTCCATATGTTTATATTGGTCATAATACTCGTGTTGGTAATGATTGTGATATATATACTGGCGCCGTTGTCCATGAAAATTGTATATTAGGAAATCGTGTCGTATTACGCGCCAAAGCGGTAATCGGTGGTGAAGGCTTTGGTTTTGCTACTGAAAATGGTGTACATACGCATATTCCACAAGTAGGTAATGTCATTTTAGAGGATGATGTAGAAATTGGATCCTGTACAACCATCGATAATGCAACTATGGGATCTACATTAGTTCGAAAAGGGACAAAAATTGACAACCTAGTTCACTTGGGACATAATGTTGAAATTGGTGAAAACTGCTTCCTCATTGCACAAGTGGGAATTGCAGGTAGTACGAAATGTGGAAATAATGTAATTTTTGCAGGACAAACCGGTTGTACAGGGCATATTACAATAGGTGACAATGCAAAATTTGCTGGTAAAACTGGTATTACTGGTAATGTACCAGCAGATGCTGTTATGGCTGGTTATCCAATGCGTCCTCATAAGGAATGGTTAAAACTGTCTGCTTATGAACATCGATTACCAGAAATGGTAAAAACTGTAAAACAATTGCAGAAGGAAATCGATGCTTTAAAAGCGCAGCTTAAGGAGAGCTAATACGTTTATGTATAGGTTTATGAAGTTGTTTAGTGCCTTTATTTGTATGTTGCCTCATAGTTGGCAGTATGCATTAGGTACATTACTTGGTGAAATTGCTTGGCTTGCAGTGCCTCCTAAACGAAAACGGTTGGCAATCGGGCAGATTTTGTTTTGTAAAATCACTGATGATCCTGTTGAAGCAAAGCGAATTGCTAAGGCGAGTACGACTCGATTTGGTCGTATGATTATCGATGTATTGAGATACCCTGAAATTAAAGACGGCGGCTATAAAGATATGGTCAACTTTACCAATAAGGATATTTTGGATGAAGTCTTAGCTGATGGCAAGGGGGCTATTCTGGCTGCCCTTCATAGCGGTAACTGGGAATTACTTGGAGGTGTACTGGCTTCTGAAGGGTACCCTCTAATTTCTGTAGCGCTAAAACAAAACGGCGATGCAGATAAATTTATCAATGAATATCGTGAGCTTATGCATCAACATGTAATGTATAAGACGAGTGTGCGCGATATGGTGAAAGCTTTAAAAAACGGTGCTTTTTTAGGGTTGATTATGGATCAGGATCCTGGAGAAAATGGTGTATTGGTACCATTCTTTGGTTATGAAACACTAACAGCAGATGGTCCTGCTGTATTAGGGCGTATGCAAGATGTACCTATCATCTTTGTGACCATGCACTATAGCCCTTATACGGGAAAACATGAACTTGAAGTACATCCACCATTATATGTAGAAAAAACAGATGATAAGAAACGCGATGTAGCAATTACTACGATTAAGCTCAATGAATTTATTGAGGATTATATTCGTCGTTATCCAGAAGATTGGTTCTGGCTACATAATCGTTGGAAATGGACTCGTCGTTACTACGGTGACAAGATTGATACTCCACCAGATGTGTTTCATTAAAAAAATATAAAAAGTATAATCGGCGTTGCAGATGTCTTAAAATAAAGCTTTGCAATGCCGATTTTTTACATCTAGTCAGTTGATAAATAGTCCTATATTCTTGTAACAGCTATGCAAATAGGGTATAATACAGTATGGTGTATAGTAGACATGGAATTAGATTATGAAAGGACATTCTTATGAGTAAGCCCCAACAAACAATTAAACAGGCTGTTTCATATAAGGGAATTGGCCTTCATAGCGGGGAACCTGTAACCATGGTTTTTAAGCCAGCACCTGAAAATACAGGAATTGTGTTTGTGCGCTCAGATATAGAGGGAAACCCCTCCGTTCGAGCACACATTGATAATGTGACGAACACTATGCGCGCTACTACTTTGGAACATGGTGAAGCAAAGGTTTTCACTGTTGAACACGTAATGGCTGCATTCAGTGCTATGAATATTGATAACTGCTTTGTTGAAATGGACTCTCCTGAGCCACCTGTTGGCGATGGCAGTAGTGCCGTATTTGTTGACTTAATCCTTCAGGCGGGAATTGAAGAACAACAAGCTGAACGACATGTGTATAAGGTGAAACGTAGTCATTCCATTTATGATGGCGATAGATTTATTCTTATCGTACCTTATGATGGATATCGCGTTACATTCACATCGATTAATCCACATCCGCTACTTGGTACGCAACAATGTGATTTTGATGTAACACCTGAGTATTTTCAAGAACATATTGCCCGAGCTAGAACCATTGGATTTGTAAAAGAATTAGAACAATTGCAAGCCATGGGCTTGGCAAAGGGGGGCAGTACGGATAATGCTCTTGTGTATGATGATACAACATGTTTATCTGTTCCTCGGTTTGAAGATGAATTAGTTCGTCATAAAGCCCTCGATGTGATGGGTGATTTATATTTATTAGGCCCTATTGAGGGACATGTAATTGCGTTAAAATCGAGCCATGAACTCAATTCTCGTTTGGCTCATAGTATAATGGAAGAAATAAGGGAGACACAGCAATGATTCTTAACCACGAAGACATTTTAGAAATTTTACCACATCGTTACCCAATGCTATTGGTAGATCGTATTATTGAATTAGAACCAATGAAACGTGCTGTGGGCATTAAAAATGCTACATTCAATGAATTGTTCTTCCAAGGTCATTTCCCTGGAAATCCAGTTATGCCTGGTGTACTATTAACAGAAGCAATTGCCCAAGTTGGTGGCATTGCTTTGTTGTATCCTGAAGAAAATCGTGGATTAACACCTATGTTTACAGGCATTGATAAAGTACGTTTCCGTCATCCTGTAAAACCTGGTGATGTTGTACGCATGGAAGTGGACATTGTAAAAATTAAGGGCCGTATGGGCAAGGTTGAAGGTCGCGCTTATGTGGGTGATAAACTTTGTGCTAGCGGTGAATACATGTTTGCCCTTGTATAATAGACTTAAGGAGTGATTGTAGTGATAGTTGTAGGCATGGAAAATGCGGAATCCAACATTCATAACACGGCCATAGTGCATCCGAATGCTAAACTGGGCAAAGATGTTGTCATTGGACCTGGTGCTGTCATTGGGGAAAATGTAGAAATAGGGGATGGCACTCAGATTGGTGCCAATGTAGTTATTGGTGGTTGGACAACCATTGGTAAACGTTGTGAAATCTATCCAGGTGCATCCATTGGTTTGGAACCGCAAGATTTAAAATTTAAAGGCGAGAAAAGTTATTGTTACGTAGGTGATGAAACGGTTATCCGTGAATTCGTTACCATTAGCCGCGCTACTGGAGAAGGCGAAGAAACACGTGTTGGCAATAACTGCTTATTACAAGCGTGTACGCATGTAGCTCATAATTGCATTGTGGGGAATAATGTTATTATGAGTAACTGTGCAGGCTTGGCTGGTCATGCTATCGTTGAAGATCGCGTGGTTATAGGTGGCCTCGCTGGTGTTCATCAATTTGTAAAAATTGGCCGTAATGCTATGGTTGGTGGTATGGCTAAGGTGGTACAAGATATTCCGCCTTATGTTATTGCCGATGGTCAACCAGCTCGTGTTATCGGATTGAACTCTGTTGGCCTGTCTCGTGCAGGTATTTCGGAAGAGGTACGCCGTAGCTTGAAGCAAGCGTTCCGCATCATTTATCGTTCAGGCTTTAGCTTGTCTAGAGCGATTGAAGAGATGGAAATGCAACTTGATTCTTCCGTTGAAATTGAAAACTTATTACGCTTTTTACGCAATGCTGATCGTGGCATTATGCGTACCCGTCGTGATTAATATGAAACTCTACATTATGTTTATATAATGTAGAGTTTTTTTGTGCTTATTTTATACTCTTTTTAGACGCATCCTTTTTGAGTAAGAATGTAGGAAAATACAGTGTGTTTATAGCTAGAAAAGCGTTGAAATTATAGTAAAATGGCGTGATTTATAGTACAATATAGTGTATATGAGTATGTCTTAAAATTATACTCAAAACAAATGATTTGACGAAAAATTGTGGACCATATAAGGCTTCACATAGGAGGTATAGTCGTGGCAAAGGTAGGTTTAATTGCAGGTATTGGCGTTTTACCTGTTGAGTTCATGCGGGCTGCTCATATGTTGGGGCATCAAGTTGTAGTCATCGGAGTTGTGCCTGATACGGATCCCATATTAGAGAAAGAAGCGGATTCTTTTTACAACATTAGTGTGGCTAAGTTAGGCAAAATATTTAAAACCTTGAAAAAAGAGGGCGTTACTGAGCTTACTATGCTCGGAAAGGTAACAAAGGAAATTTTATATAAAGGCTTATCCTTCCCTGATTTAAAAACTTTGGGTGTCCTTAAACGATTGAAAAATCGTAAAGATGATACTATTATGCTCGCTATTGTTGATGAAATCGAACGAGAAGGTTTTTCTGTTCTAGATCAAACTGTGTATTTGAAACCGTTCATGCCTAAGGTTGGGGTATTGACCAAACGACAACCGACAGAAGAACAATGGCAGGATATTTGTTTCGGCTTTGAATTGGCTAAACAGATGGGCAAGCTTGATATTGGTCAAACTGTAGTAGTAAAGCATAAAGCAGCAATGGCTATTGAGGCTATTGAAGGAACTGATAAATGCATATTGCGCGGCGGTGAACTCGGTAGAGGTGAGGCCGTAGTTGTTAAGACTGAAAAACCAAATCAAGATGTTCGCTTTGATGTGCCTGCTGTAGGTATTAAGACATTAATGTCCATGATTGATAGTGGTTGTAATGTTTTGGCTGTAGAGGCTGAAAAGACGATATTTGTACAACAAGAAGATGTACTAGAAATGGCTAATCGCCATAATATTATTATTTGTGCTGTAGATCAAGCATTTGTAGATGCTAGAAAGGA
Source organism: Veillonella sp. ICM51a (assembly GCF_000524355.1). Classification (NCBI taxonomy): domain Bacteria; kingdom Bacillati; phylum Bacillota; class Negativicutes; order Veillonellales; family Veillonellaceae; genus Veillonella; species Veillonella sp. ICM51a. Next base: position 66,020 of record NZ_JAPX01000049.1, on the reverse strand, counting down.
ACTATGATGAAAATTATGTTTTCTGCTGGCGAAGCGTCTGGAGACACACATGGCGCTAGCGTGGCCAAAGCGCTTTCACAAATAGATTCCAATATAGAAATGTTCGGTATGGGTGGCACCTTGATGGAACAAGCTGGCGTTCGTATCGTATATGATATCAAAAATCTCGGCGTTATTGGCATCGTAGAAATCATAAAATCATTGCCAAAGTTCTTTAAATTACGCACCTATTTAAAACGGGTTATGATGAAAGAAAAACCGGACGTACTTGTATGTATCGATTATCCGGGATTCAACATGAAATTGGCTGAAGTAGCTCACCAGTTAGGAATCCCTGTATTGTACTATATAGCGCCTACTATTTGGGCTTGGCATAGCAGCCGTGGCAAGACGATTAAGAAATTTGTTACAAAGGTGGCCTCTATTTTTCCGTTTGAAGCGGAAGCATATCGCAAGTTTAATTGTGACGTAGAATTTGTGGGACACCCATTAGTAGATATTGTGCATCCATCCATGACTAAGGAGGAGGCGATGGACTACTTTGGGGCTAAGCCAGAAGCAAAGCGCGTTTTATTGATGCCGGGCAGTCGAAAACAAGAGGTGTTATCCCTCTTAGATGTAATGCTTGAAAGTGGGGAACGCTTATTACGGTCTCACGAAAATGTGCAGTTCTTTTTACCACGTGCACATACGATTGATCGCAGTGAATTAGAATCTTTCATCAATGAACGAAATGTCCCTGTAACGATTACGGAAGACCACACCTATGATTTGATGCAAATCTGTGATGTATGTTTAGCTGCATCGGGCACTGCTACACTAGAAACAGCGATGATGGAGTTGCCAACTGTATTATTATATAAGGTATCGCCTATTACATATGGAATCGGTAAGATGGTCGTAAATCTTACGCATGTAGGGTTGCCTAATATTGTAGCCGGCAAGGAAGTCATTCCTGAATTATTGCAAGATGATGTTTCTGCAGATGCTATAGTGAATACCGTCTTGCCTCTATTAGATGATTTGCAAGTTAATCAACATATGCGCTCCGAATTGCGTAGCGTTAAAGAAAAACTAGGTGAGTCAGGTGCTGTTAATCGCGTGGCTCAATTGATTTATGACCTAGGTAAGGAGAAAACTAATGAATAGTTACTCACGTTTATTGTATTTTGTGAGACCCTATTATAAACGAATGATATTTGCTGTATTTTGCATGATTGTAGCAGCTGCAGCGTATCTCGTAGTACCATGGCTAATCAAAAACGTCGTAGACCAAGTATTACAAGATAAAAATATGTTTATGCTCAATCTCATCGTTGGGGCCATCATTTTGATATTTTTAATTCGTGGCTTTGCCACATATGGGCAAACTTACAATATGTCCTATATCGGTCAACGGGTTATCATCGATGTACGGGAAGCAATTTTTAAGCATTTACAACGATTGTCCTTATCCTATTTTGATCGCCGTAAAACTGGCGTCATCATGAGTAATCTTACAAATGACGTATCTGCTCTTCAATCAGCAGTAGTGGATAACTTAATATCTCTCATTACAGAGTCCGTTACCTTAATTGGTTCTTTAGTTTCCATGTTACTCATCGATTGGAAGTTAACGCTGGTTACATTTATTACGGTACCAATGGTGCTGATCATCATAAATGTATTTGGTAAAAAGTTGCGTTTAGCTGGCCATGATGTACAAGGTCGTATCGCTGATATTACAGCTCTTTTGCAAGAGGTGATTTCCGCTATTCGCGTCGTAAAATCTTTTGCTCGCGAAGGTTTTGAAGTTAAGCGCTTTGAAGTAGAAAATCAAAATAACTTCAATGCCGTTATTAAAGCCACTAAATTGACTAGCTTATTAAGTCCTATGGTTGAGTTCTCTGCAGCGATTGCGGTGGCTGTTATCCTATGGTATGGTGGTTATTCCGTGGTTACAGGAACAATTACAGCTGGTTCTTTAATTGCGTTCTTGATTTATGCTATTAACCTATCAAATCCTGTTAAGCGTTTGAGCCAAGTCTATGGTAATATCCAAAAAGCGTTGGCTGCAGCTGACCGTGTGTTTGATATTTTAGATACAAAAGCCGATGTAGTGGAAAAAGAAAACGCTATAGAATTGCCTGATATTAAAGGCGATGTAGATTTTAATCACGTTAGTTTCTCCTACGATGGTGAAAAAATGGCATTATGTGATTTTAACTTGTCTGTTAAGGCTGGTGAAAGCGTAGCCTTAGTAGGTCCGTCTGGTGCAGGCAAGACAACATTAGCCAATCTATTACCTCGTTTTTATGATGTTACGAGTGGATCTATAACAATTGATGGTACAGATATTAAAGACGTAACCTTTAAATCGTTGCGTAATCAAATTGGGTTAGTACCACAAGAAACAGTTTTATTTAATGCATCCATTAAAGAGAATATTTTATATGGTCGCTTAGATGCGAGTGATGAAGAAATTTACGAAGCGGCTAAGGCGGCAAATGTATTAGAGTTTGTGGATAAGATGCCTGATGGTCTCGATACTATTGTAGGTGAACGAGGTAGTTCGTTATCAGGTGGTCAACGTCAACGCGTTGCAATTGCACGTGCTATCTTGAAGAATCCTAAGATTTTAATTCTCGATGAAGCTACGTCTGCTCTTGATACAGAAAGTGAAAAACTTGTACAAGAAGCGTTAGACCGCTTGATGGAAGGTCGTACAGCCTTTGTTATTGCCCATCGTTTGAGCACTGTACAAAATGCACATCAAATTGTTGTATTAAATCAAGGTAAGTTGGTAGAGAAGGGAACTCACCAAGAACTATTAGCCTTGGAAAATGGTTTATATAACCATCTTTATTCCGTTCAGTTCTCTAATAAAGGATAAACATGTACTGGATATATAATGTATTGCTCATATTTTACTGGATTGGCCTAATTCCGGTTATCCTATATCGTCTTGCTTTTGAAGATGGTTTTTATGAGCGTATAAAACAAAGTGCAGGATATATGCCTGCTACACTATTAAAAAAAATAGAAGGACGTCGTGCGATATGGATTCATGCTGCATCAGTTGGGGAGATTGTTGCAACGAGTCCTCTTGTAAAAGAAATTAAACGAGAGTTTCCAGAAGCGGTAGTCGTTGTATCTGTCGTTACGGCTACAGGTCATGCGATGGCACACCGAATCATACCGGAAGCTGAAGGCATAATTTTCTTCCCCTTAGATTTACCGTACTTAACACGTAAAATTTTGCATATCATTAAACCGATTGCTATTTTATTAGTAGAAACAGAAATTTGGCCAAATTTCTTGCGTATCGCAGAGTCTGAAAAGATTCCAGTTATGATGGTGAATGGTCGTATTTCCGATCGCAGTATGAAACGCTATCGCTATATTAGTGCTTTCACGCGGGAAATGTTGAGCTCTATCGAACGATTCTGTATGCAATCAAATTTTGATGCAGAATATATTGCACAGCTTGGTGCGAACCCTGATGAAATCACTGTTACTGGTAATATGAAGTATGATCAAACCTATGCAACAGTATCCGAAGAAGAAAAGCAAGCCTTGTTAGACGAATTTGGATTTGGTCATAATCATCCTATTATCGTGGCAGGCAGTACACACAAGGGTGAAGATGAAGCCGTATTTGAATCTTTTAAACAGGTTTTAGTAGAGTATCCTAATGCAAGATTACTTATTGCGCCTCGTGAGATTTATAGAGGCCATGATGTACAGACCTTAGCAAAACGTTATGGTTTGGAAGCCATTTGTCGTAGTGATATGACCGAACCGGTGCATAAGGAAATTCCTGTAGTAGTACTTGATACGATAGGGGAACTTGGTCGTTTGTACAGCTTAGGCGATATCATTTTCGTAGGTGGTTCTCTTGTTAAAACAGGGGGGCACAATATTCTAGAACCAGCTGCTCATGGAAAACCTATTATTGTGGGCCCGCATATGTTTAATTTTAAGGAAATTTTTAATCTCTTACATTCTAGACATGCATGTGAGCAAGTTAAAAATCAAAAAGATTTAACTACTATGATTTTACATCTCTGTAAACACCCTGAATTAGCGAAAGAAATGGGGCAGAATTGCTTAGATATTATCCGTGAAAATCGTGGTGCAACGCGTCGCAATACGCAAGAATTACGTCAACTATTTGAATCACATCATATTATTCCTTAAGAAATATTGGTGTAATCGATACGGAAGGAGGTGCCTACTATGAATGGTGAAGATATTTTTAAGAGCATTGTAAGCGGCGAAGATCAATCTATCTTAGGCGATGTAGCCAGGGCTGGGTTATCACTTCTTAGTAAGGGGTATAAAAAAGCTGTTACTATGCGTAACGCAAAGTTTGATGCAAATAAAGGTGTTGTAAAAGTATCGGTACCTGTAATTAGTGTTGGTAATATAACAGCTGGTGGAACTGGTAAAACTCCAATGGTTAGACTTATCTGTGATATTTTAGGACAGAAAGGCTTTCATCCAACTGTATTGAGCCGTGGTTATAGAGCTAAAGATAATAGTCAAAATACAATTATTTCCAAGCATGGATCTATTTTAGTAGAGCCTGAGGAAAGTGGAGATGAGGCTTGGCTATTAGCGAAAGTGCTACCAAAATCTAGTGTGATTATTGGTCGTAATCGTATAGAATCGGCACGTATAGCAATTGAAGAGTTAGGTGCTGATTATCTTGTAATGGATGATGGTTTTCAACATCGAGCGTTGCATCGAGATAAGGATATCGTATTAATCGATGCATCGAATCCTTTTGGCTATGAACATGTATTGCCAAGAGGATTATTACGTGAGCCTATGGAGGGCCTAGCAAGAACTGATATTATAGTGCTTACAAAAGTAGATCAAGTTGATCCAGGATTGGTTGCAGCACTTAGAAAACGATTAGCTCGGATGGCGCCACAAAAGCCTGTTTATGAGACCATTCATAAACCACGTGCAGTCTATACACTTGAGGCATGGGCTAATGGTGATGAAGGACATCCTATTGGTACTGATAGCGATTTACCTATTATGGCCGTAAGTGGTATCGGTAATCCTAAATCCTTTACGAAGACGCTGGAAGGCTGTGGCTACGACGTAGTACATACAATGGGTTTTGGTGATCATCATGATTTTTCGGATGATGATGTGGTAGAAATTTGGAAGCAAGCTTTTGCTCATCAAGCTAAGGCGATTATGATTACTGAAAAAGATGCTGTTAAATTAAGTCAGTTGCATACAATTGAAGACTTGAAAATACCGATTCTAGTGCTATCCATAGGTATTGAATTCATCTCTGGAAAACAAGAATTCATAGAAAATTTAGAGATTTAGTGTATAATAATAAGATACGCAAATAAAAGAAATGGGGTTTTATTGTGAATATTGGTTGTGTGATTCCAGCTCGATTTGGTTCCACGAGATTGCCAGGAAAACCTTTGGCAGATATCGCGGGTAAACCTATGATTCAACGTGTTTATGAACGTGTTACACAGGCGAAGAGACCACAAGTTGTTATTGTGGCTACTGATGATCAACGCGTATATGATGCGGTTAAATCTTTTGGTGGTACGGTTGTTATGACTGATGCCAATCATCCGACTGGAACTGACCGATTAGCTGAAGTAGCACAACAATATACCGACCTAGATGTTATCATCAATGTACAAGGTGATGAACCTATGATTGATGCGCATTTAATCGATCAGTTAGGAGAACTTTTTGAAGATGATGCACATCTACAAATGGCTACAGTAGCAATCCCTTTATTAAAAGAAGAGTATGATGAACCTTCTGCGGTGAAGGTTATACTTAATAAACGAAATGATGCGATGTATTTTTCCCGCTCCTTAATTCCCTATCCACGTCATGATTTTGTTAATGCTCCTTTAAAGCACATTGGCATTTATGCATATCGTCGTCAATTTTTATTAGACTATGCAAAGATGGAGCCTACTGCAGCAGAGCAAACAGAGTCGTTAGAGCAATTGAGAGCGTTGGAAAATGGATTTTCCATCCGCGTCATTACTACAGATAAACGATTTGTTGGTGTTGATACACCAGAAGACTTAGCTCGTGTAAATGAAATATTCGAGCAAGAGGAGAAATAAATGAAAACAGTAAACGTTGGTAATATGACAATTGGTGGCGGTAAAGGGCTGTTTGTATTAGCAGGCCCATGCGTAATCGAAGATTACGACCGCACATTGGCAATTGGCAAAGAGGCTAAAGCAATTTGTGAACGCCTAGGCATTCCTTATATATTTAAGGCTTCTTTTGATAAAGCTAATCGCTCTAGCTTCAATTCTTTTCGTGGTCCAGGCTTAGAAGAAGGTCTAAAAATTTTAGCGTCCATCAAAAAAGAATTGAATGTACCAGTTGTTAGCGACATCCATTCTATTGAGCAAATTGAACCAGCAGCAGAAGTGTTGGATATTCTTCAAATTCCTGCATTCTTATGTCGTCAAACTGACCTAGTTTACGGTGCTGCTAAAACGGGCAAATGCGTAAATGTAAAAAAAGGTCAATTCATGGCTCCAAAAGATATGGAGAATGTTCTTAATAAAATGAAAGAATCGGGCAATGAAAATCTTATGCTTACAGAACGTGGTTTTAGCTTTGGCTATAATAATCTCGTTGTAGATATGAGATCATTCCCTATTATGCGTTCCTTTGATTATCCAGTAATTTTTGATGCTACTCATAGTGTGCAATTACCAGGTGGGGCTGGTACAAAATCCAGTGGCAATCGAGAATTTGTGCCAAATTTGGCACGTGCCGCTGTTGCTAGTGGTGTAGATGGTTTATTCTTTGAAGTACATGATAATCCTGAAGAAGCGCTTTCCGATGGTCCAAACATGGTATATTTAAATCAATTCGAAGACTTATTAAAAGACTTAGTAGCTATTGATAAAATCGTTAAACGATAAGGGGCGATAGTATTGGATATTTTAGAACAGGCTGCTCAGGTGCTTCATGAGGAAGCACAAGCGATAGAACAGTTAATAACAACATTAGATCAAAGTTTTGTAAATGCTGTTAACATGATTCTTGCATGTAAAGGTCGTGTTGTATGTACTGGCATGGGTAAATCTGGACATATTGGTCGTAAGATTGCTGCTACATTAGCGAGTACAGGTACACCAGCATTATTTATGCACCCAGGGGAAGGTGTTCATGGCGATCTAGGTATGATTACTGAAGATGATGTGGTACTTGCCTTTTCTAATAGTGGGGAAACAGGTGAAATCATTGGTATTTTGCCTTCATTGCGCCGCATAGGTGCTAAATTGATTTGCGTTGTAGGAAAACCTGAATCTACATTGGCTAAAAATTCCGATGTTGTATTATTGGCGCAAGTTGAACGCGAAGCATGTCCGTTAGGATTGGCACCAACTACAAGTACAACAGTAGCATTGGCCTTGGGCGATGCTTTGGCGGTATGTTTACTAGAGCGTCATCATTTTACGCCGGAAAACTTCGCTGTTTTCCATCCAGGTGGCTCACTTGGAAGACGTTTATTGTTGACTGTTGAAAATATTATGCATGGTGGTGAAGATAATCCAGTTGTACACAAAGGGGCAACCGTTCGTGATGCTTTGTTTGTAATGACGGAAAAAGGACTTGGTGCCACTAGCGTTATCGATGAAGATGGTCACTTAATCGGCCTTGTAACTGATGGTGATGTGCGTCGCGGTCTTGATTCTGGTAGCAACTTTTTAGAGTGGCCAGTTGAAGATATGATGACGAATATGCCACGTACTATTACAAAGGATAAATTGGCTGCTGAAGCACTTCATGTAATGGAAAAAAATCAACCTCGTCCTATTACAGTACTACCTGTAGTAGATGAAGAAGGCCATGCAATGGGGATTGTTCACATTACAGACTTACTTCGTCGAGGCATCGTGTAATGAATATTAAGTGGATTATCCTCGATGTTGATGGTGTATTAACAGATGGAAAATTAATCTATACATCGAGTGGTGAAGAAATAAAGGCCTTCTCTGCAAGAGACGGATTAGGTCTAGCCGCTGCTCATAAAGCAGGGATTTCACTAGGCATTATAACGGCTCGCACATCGCCTATGGTGGAACGGCGTGCTAAGGAATTAAAATTTGATGCTTTATTGATGGGGCATGCTAATAAAACGGAGGCTCTACGTTCTCTATGTGAAAGCCATCATATTGAGTTGGCGCATATAGCTTATATGGGTGATGATTTAAATGACCTAGGGGCTTTATCTCTCGTAGGATTGCCGATGGCTCCTCAAGATGCGGCGGCTGAGGTTAAGGAATTGGCTCAATTTGTATCAAATCACAATGGTGGATCTGGTGCCGTGCGAGATGCTGTTGAATATATTTTAAAAGCTCAAAACATGTGGGATTCAGTCGTAAAAGACTATGCTATGGAGGCTCATAACCATGGTCAATAAAGGAGGTGAGCAGAATGAATAATGAATGGCAATACCATGTCGTTAAGGGAATCAGTTGGCTTGTATGTCGATTGCCGTATAAGCTCATTTTGCTCATAGGTGCTAGCTTAGGACCCCTGTATGGAGTTATTGCAAAAAAGCAAAAGCTAAGAGGCATTAAAAATATAAAAATTGGCATGAATATGAATGACGAACAGGCAGAGGCTTTAATTGAAAAGCTATTCAAAAACCTAGGTCGAAGCGTTATGGAAATTCTGTATATGCCGAATTTGACTAAGAAATTTATTAATGAGCATATCGAAATGCGCGGTGTAGAGCATTTGGATAATGCTATTAAAGAAGATAAAGGCGTCATTGTTCTTACTGGGCATGTAGGCAATTGGGAATGGATGGGGGCTGCGTTAGCTGCACATGGTTATCCATCTACAACTATTGTAAAAAAACAACCTAATGCACAATTTACACGCTTTATGAATGAATATCGTGAAATGGTTGGCCTCGATGTGTTTGCCAGCGGTGGTAATGAAATAGTTTCTGCTGCAAAAGCATTGAAAAAGAAGAAATTGTTGGGTTTTTTGGCCGATCAAGATGGATATATTCACGGGTTACCGGTGCCATTTTTAGGGCAACCTTCTTCCGCTGTTGTAGGACCGGCTACATTTGCTAAAAAATTCGGTTCTCCTGTAGTACCAATTTTTACATCTAGAAAGCCTGAAGGCGGACATATTGTTCATATCTTGCCACCATTACATTACAATAATAGTGGCGATGATGATGTAGATATGTATACGTTGACAGAAGAGTGTGTACGCGTAACAGAAGACTTTATTCGTGAACATCCTGATGAGTGGATTTGGTTCCAACATCGATGGATGACTAAGATGAGCGAAATCGTTGATTATTATAAGAAACTAGAGATTCGGGAGAGAGCACATGAAAAACAATAAAAAATTAATCGCTATTGTCGTGGCTATCGTCATTGCTCTAGTTGGTCTAATAGCGTTCATTTTGCACGACTCTGGAGACTCTTCTTCTAAAGGGGCTAATAATGGGCAACTGGTGAATTTCCAAGGTGCCGAGCTTCAAGAAGAGAAGGACGGTAAGTTGGTATGGGCCCTATCTGCAGAGAAAATCGAGTATGACCCTCGTTCAAAATCGATTGTACTCACTAATTTAAAGGGTCTTTTCTATCAAGATGATGTGACAACAACGATTACGGCACCTCATGCTGTATTGTCTGGCGATCATAGTTCCCTTGATATTGATGGTGGTGTAACAGCTACCAATACGGAAGGGGCTAATTTTAAGACCGATGCATTACATTTTGATAACAAAACTAAAATGCTTACATCAAAAACGGCTTTCACTTATGATTCAAAAGATATTACCTTAACTGGTGATAAGTTAGAAGGTAATATGTCGTTGAAACAAATCAAAGCGATTGGTCATGCTAAATTGACGAAAAAGTAAAGTTGAGGAATTGCGATGAATAAGAAAAAATATATGGGATTAGCTGTAATCTCAGCAATGATGATGCTATCTGTTACTGCTTGGGCTGCCAATGAAGGTCCGTTGACCATTAGTGCGGATACATTATCCTATGATGGTAATACAGGTCGTGCAGAGGCATCTGGTAATGTAGTAATTACACAACAAGATAAAACTATGACTGGTGCGAATGGATGGTACAATACTAAAACTCGTGAAGCATCCCTAGAAGGTGGCGTTTCCATGATTGGCGATAATATGTCCATGTCCGCACAATCTGTACATAGTGTAAATGATAACCAGTTCAGTGCAGAGGGGGATGTTCATTTGCAACGGGATGATCGCCAAATCTTTGGTGACTCTGTTGAGTACAACTCTGATACTGAATATGGTAAGGTAGTGGGAAATGCTAAATTAATTGCAGAAGGCACTACATTGACAGGTAACCAAGTAGAAGGTTGGTTGAAAGAAATTCGCGCCGTTGCACAAGGTGGTGTAACATTTAATAATCCAGATAAAAATGTATCTGGTTCGGCAGATCGTGCTACATATACGCAAACGCCTAATCAAAATGATGGGGTTGTATTGCTTACTGGCTCAGCACATGCAGTACAAAATGGCAATGTGTTGAATGCGCCTGAGTTAAAATTGTACTTGAAGGATAACTCTGCGGAAACATTAGGCGGACGTAGTACATTAGTTATCACACCGAACTAGTAAGGATTAATGTATGTATATAGAAACTAAGAACCTAGTCAAAACATTTAATGGTCGGAATGTAGTAGATGGTGTAAGTCTTCATGTTGAAAAAGGACAAGTCGTGGGGCTATTGGGGCCTAATGGGGCTGGTAAGACTACATCGTTCTACATGATTGTAGGCATTGAAAAACCGACGACAGGTATTATTACAGTTGATGGTAAGGATATCACGATGTTACCGATGTATAAGCGGGCAGCGGAAGGCATTGGTTATTTACCCCAAGAGGCATCGATTTTTAGATCTATGACTGTTGAGGAAAATATTCGTGCCATGTTGGAAACAACAAATAAAAATCGTGATGAAATCGATCAAATTGTAAACTCTCTTATTGATGAATTTAATATTGGTCATGTGCGAGATCGTAAGGGGATGCAACTATCCGGTGGTGAACGGCGGCGTGTAGAGATTGCTCGCTGTTTGGCTTTAGAACCGAATTTTATCTTATTGGATGAACCATTTGCCGGCGTAGACCCAATTGCAGTTGCCGATATTCAACAAATTATTTTACAAGTAAAAAATAGAGGAATCGGCATTCTTATTACAGACCATAATGTGCGAGAAACATTAGGCATTGTTGATAAGGCATATATTCTAAGCACAGGTAAGATCTTATTGGAAGGTACACCTGATGAAATTGCCAATAACCCAATTGCTCGTGAACATTATTTAGGTAACAATTTTAAATTATAGGAGGGACCATGCGCTTATTAGATAAATATATTTTAAAAGCCTTTGTAGGTCCATTCCTATTTGGGGTATTTGCTTTTACCAGTATTTTCATTGGTACAGGTACATTATTCCGCATTGCTCAATATATAACTGAATATGGTGCTCCGCTACTACTCGTTATGAAAGCCTTCTTTTTAGCTATGCCAAGCATTATTTTATTGACATTCCCTATGTCTGTATTGCTTGGTTCGCTGATGGCTTTCAGCAGACTAAGTAGTACTAGTGAAATCGTAGTTATGAGGGCTGGTGGCCTTAGTTTTTTACGACTTGCAATGCCTGTATATATTTTAGCGTTGCTTATTTCTATTGGTGCTGTAGCATTTAATGAATTTGTTGTACCACGTACAAACAATATGTACCAAACCATTGTGCGCGAAGAAATTATGAAGAATGCATCGCCACAAACGCAAAATCATATTGTGCTAAAATCTATGAATGGTGACAATCTTAGTACATTGATGTATGCTAAACACTATGATAGTGAAAGTAAAAAACTAAGCATGATTACGGTGCAACAATTCAATGACAAAGGTGAACTACAACAGGTAGAAAATGCGGAAAATGCTGAATGGAATGGCCAAGTATGGGTCATGCATAGCGGTATAATCTATGACGTATCGGCCGGTGAAGGTGTAGAGCGGACAATGAAGTTTAAAGAACAAGTATTGCCAATTAAATCTTCACCAAATGAAGTACAACAAGATCAACGTAAACCAGAAGAATTGACGATTAAAGAATTGCGTCATCAAATTAAAGCATATAAAGCTGCATATACAAATTCTAATAAGTTAGAAATGGAAATGTATCAACGTTTTACCATTCCGTTGGCAAGCTTTGTATTTGCCTTAGTAGGTGCACCGTTGGGCTTGCAAAAACAAAGGTCTAGTTCGTCTATCGGATTTGGTATCAGTATTTTAATTATCTTTATTTACTATGGTGTGATGACCTTTGCCGGAGCTCTTGGTAAGGGTGGTGCATTACCAACGTGGATGGCAGCAATGATTCCTGATACATTAGGTATCATTGCCGGATTATATTTAAATTGGCGTGTTTCACGCTAATAGATAGTATGTTGGATTACAATTTATTTTGAAAGGAGGGACACCATGCTTGTAGGATTAAAGATTCTCGTTATTATCGCTATCATGGGCGGGCTTATTGCCTATATGGGTGATAAACTAGGAACAAAGGTCGGTAAGCGTAGAATGTCCCTCTTTGGATTGCGTCCTAAGCATACATCGATTATTGTAACGATTGTAACAGGTCTACTCGTTGCAGCTGCCACGGTTGGTGTTCTTACAATTACATCGCAAAGCGTACGTACTGCGCTTTTTGGGATGGATCAATTGCGGGCAGATATGAATCAGCTAACAGCAGAGGTAGCTGCTAAAAATGCTGAATTAGAACGAGGTCAAGCTCTATTGGAAGCTAATAAAAAAGAATTAGCGGACCGTATGGCTGAGATTGAAACAATTCGCAAAGAGGTTGAACAAAGCCGTCAAGAATTAGCTGATGCAGAGGCTGCAAAGGTTGCTACAGAGGCAGAACTATCTGCATTACAAGCCTCCTATGATGAGGCCTCTAAAAAATTAGCTGCCTTGGAAGCTACACGGGCTAGTATGGAAAAACATATTGCCGACTTGCAGAAAACACAAGAAGAGTTAAAAACGGGGATTATTCATCTTAGAGAAGGTACGATTTTATTCCAAGTCGACCAATTATTAGCACAGGCAGTAGTGCGTAATGGTTTATCTCCCAATGAAGCGCGTGATGCGGTTAATAGTATTGTGGAAGATACAAATAAGCTCGTACTTCGTCGCTTAGGTGTTGAAGATCATGGTGAATCTGTTGTATATGTAGACCGTCAAAATATAGAGGTTGCCATTTCTAAAATTGAAGAATCTAAAACGCCTATGGTTATCCAAGTGGTGGCAGCTGGTAATATCATTGCTGGTGAACCAGCAGTTGCGACGATTCACGTGTATCCACAACAATTTATTTATAAATCAGGTGACGTGATTGCTACGTCTGTTATCGATGGTGGTAGTAATGCTCAAGTCAATATGCTTCGTTTCTTGAAACAAGTCAATGAAGAGGCTAAGTCTAAAGGGGTTATACCAGATTCGTTATCTGGAGATATTGGTACAATACCTGGAGATGAATTATTTTCTGCGATACGTCGTATTGGTATGTTACATGGCAAGGTGTATGTAGAGGCGTATGCTGATGGTGATACATATTCATCTGGCCCTATACATATAAAATTGCGTATTACACAGATGACAGATACGGGTAAACTTATAAAATCAAATTAGTTTCTATATAAATGGCCTATGTATTAAGATTTAATACATAGGTCTTTTATTTTGTGATAAAATATAACTATTGTATTGAGGAATGAGGAAAATAGTATGAATAATATATCGTATATAGCCGCTGTGGATCCAGGGAATGAAAAGACAGGCGTAGCTATTCTTTCACAAGCAGGTGAGTTAATATATCGAACCATTGTAGAAACTAAGACATTTAATAGTTCCTTTGAAAGTATATTAAGTACTTATCTTGGTATACATCATATCGTATGTGGTAATGGTACCAATCATAAGCATTTGTATCCATCTATACAACAAATTGGGCGAAATCATAAAATTACGACGAGTTTGATTGATGAATCACATAGTACTGAAGAGGCTCGTAAATTGTATTGGCAATATAATCCACCTACCGGTTGGCGTAGATTCGTACCAAAAGGCATGCAATTTCCACCTGAACCAGTAGATGACTTAACAGCCTATGTCATTGGTAAGCGATATACTAAACAATTGAAGGAAGAGGATCATAATAAACTTCAAGACTGTAAAGCAGAAGATGATTTAGAAGCTAAACGTTTAGCGGCAATTAAAAAATTATATAATGAAGGAGATACACATGAGTAATGTGATAAAAAAGATACATTGGTCCAGTATGCTACTGCGATGTATTTGGATGATTATAGGGGCCCTGATTTATACAGTGGGCCTAGATCTATTTTTAGTGCCAAATAATATCATCGATGGTGGCGTTGTTGGTATATCTTTGATGACAGCTGAACTTACGCGGATATCGTTTAGTATATTTGTAGTATTAATTAATATTCCATTCTTGTATATTGGCTATCGCATTAATGGCAAGGTATTCACCATATCTACATTATTTTCTATCGTTTGGATGGCCATATTTTCATCCTTTGCCCATGAATTTACTCCAATTACAACCAATCCTTTTTTAGGTGCCATTTTTGGTGGTATCATACTTGGTATTGGCGTAGGCCTTATTATACGTAATGGGGGCTGCTTAGATGGGTCGGAAATCGTAGCTATTATTTTTGATAAACGAACTACATTTTCTGTAGGCGAGATTGTAATGGCCATGAATTTAGTCATCTTAGGGGCTGCCGGATTTGTATATAGTTGGGATAGTGCTATGTATTCCTTAGTAGCCTATTTTATCGCCTATAAAATGATTGATATTACAATTACAGGCCTTGAGGAATCAAAGGGTGTTATGATTATTACTGATGCAGAGAATTCAGAGAAAATTGCGGATACATTAAATGCAAAACTAAATCGAGGCGTTACCATATTATATGGTGAAGGTGGTTATTTGAAAACACCTAAGCATGCATTGTATTCAGTTGTAACTCGTTTAGAGATTACGCGTTTGAAGGATGCTGTATATGAAGTGGATCCATCAGCATTTATAACCATTCAAGATGTACACGATGTATTTGGTGGACGTTTTACTAAGAGTGGACATTAAGGGGGCTCTAATGAATAATAAATTTGTAAAAGAAACATTAGATTGGATATATGCCATTGTATTGGCGTTAGTTATTGCAATGGTCATTCATATTTTTATCGTACAACCAACACGGGTATCCGGTGAATCCATGGAGGATACGTTACATAATGGTCAATATTTAATCGTTACCAAGTGGCAACATATTATGCGTGATGTACCTGACTATGGTCAAATTGTTATCATTGATAGCCGTGTGAACCGTGAACGTACATGGACCGATGATGTGAAAGAACCATTGATGAACTATGTAAGCGTTATCGATAAATCGGCTCAAACAAATGATGTGTGGGTAAAACGCGTTATCGGTAGACCTGGTGACACATTAGAGTTTAAAGATGGTCATGTTTGGCGTAATGGCGAAGAGCTTCAAGAACCTTATACAAAAGATCCTACAATGAACTATAGCCGTTCTACACCTGTTGTAGTACCTGAAGGGCATGTGTTTGTAATGGGGGATAATCGCAATCATTCTAGTGACAGCCGATTCATCGGACCTGTACCTGTAGATCATGTGCTAGGTTTTGTAGAATATGCCCTATAATAGATAATAGAATATATAAAAATCTAAGGTCTTAAGTGTTACAGATCAATGCTATAATGCTTTATATGAGAACGTATATTACTGAAACGTAATGTACGTTCTTTTTTATATGTTATATTATATGAAGAACTATATTGCTTACAATCTATCTCTTTTATACATATAACAATGAATGATTTATATAATCTTGGTGTGCGCGTGTCTGCCTTAGAGGACCGCGTAGGGAATGTTAAGTTTACTGGAGATGCTCGTATTAACTATGTTGAAAAGGAAGGCATTGATAATCTAGATTCGGAAGGTAAATTTGCCGCTCGTGTACGTTTGAATATGGATGCTAAAGTTAATAAGAATACATCTGTGAAAGCACGATTAACAACAGGATCTATTGAACTTGGTGATGCATCTAAAGATCATACCATGTCCTTTGATTTAGCTTATGTAGAGCATAAATTTGGGAAGAATCATATGGTAGATATTGGTCGCTATACACAAAGCTTTGGTGATGGTTTAATCTATTCTAGTAACTTTGATGGTATTGGGTATACAACACAAGTTGGAAAATTGAAAGTTAATGCCGCTTATGGTTATCCTACATTAGGTCGTTTTAGTAAGGCCTCTAAAGATAATAATAGTGAAATGTCACTTGCAACTAATGCTGAATGGGTGACCGCAACAGGCCTTAGCAATAGTGATGTATGGAATGTAGGCGTTAAATGGGGCGACTATAAAATCACTAAGAAAAATTCCTGGCGTGTAGCTCTTGATTACTACAACCAAGAAAAGAATGCGCCTGTATTCAAGACACAAAAATATGAAGGTAATTGATTACTATCGTGCAGACTTATTATTTAAATTCTAATTAATACCTATGAAATAAGATCTATCAGAGATGATAGGTCTTATTTTTATTGCAACTAATTAATTAAAATCATATTTATTAGTTTTGCATATTAATCGGGATAGTATGATAGCTTAAAATATATTGTTTTATACGTAAATAAGATGAAATTTTACAAAATTTAATTTTGATAAATATAGATAAATACTGATTTTATTGTGTAAAATTATTTCATGAAAGAAATTTCATCATATTTAATTGTATAAAATGCTTTACAAATTTGTTGATCAGATGTATATTGACATCACAGAAAGACAACACACCAAGTTGTGGGATATACAAGAACAGAAGAAGAGGAAACGTGGATACTCATCAGGATGTTCTTATATAGATCATAACTAGATGTACAGTCTTCTGATAATATATATTTTTTTCTAAATTTGTTAGTCAAAAAGACTATATCAGAAAGAAGGAATCTATTATGAAAAAACAATTCGCAGCAGTATTTGCAGCAACAGCTCTTTTAGGTGTAACAAGCGCATTCGCAGCTAACCCATTTTCCGATGTAACTCCTGATTCTTGGGCATACCAAGCTGTATCTCAATTAGCAGCAGCTGGCATCGTTAATGGTTACCCAGATGGTACTTTCAAAGGTCAAAACGATATCACCCGTTACGAAATGGCTCAAATGGTAGCTAAAGCAATGGCTAACCAAGATAAAGCTAATGCAGAACAACAAGCAATGATCAATCGTTTGGCTGATGAATTCTCTAACGAATTGAACAACTTGGGCGTACGCGTTTCCAAATTGGAAGACCGTGTAGGTAATGTAAAAGTTACTGGTGATGCTCGTATCCGTTATCAAGAATCTGAAGACAAAGGCGTTTACAAAACTGATAGCAAATCTTTAACTGACGGCCGTGCTCGTGTTCAATTCAATGCAAAAGTAAATGACAAAACTGATGCAGTAGTTCGTGTTAAAGGTGGCTATGAATTCGGTGATGCTTCCAATGGTACAACTGCTAAAATCGACCGTGCATATGTAGATCACAGATTTGGTCAAAACGTATCCGCTAAGGCTGGTCGTTTCAATCAAACAATTGGTGGCGGTTTAATGTACGATGATACATTCGACGGTGCTCAATTGAACGTTGGTAATGATAAAATCCAAGTACAAGGTGCTTATGGTTACATGATGGAAGGCGCTTCAGCAGGCAATGCTAAATCTGATAACCCATCTGTATCTTATGTAGGTGTTAAAGGCAAAATCGGTCAAGAATCCTCCGTTGGTGGTTTCTATTCCAGATTGTCTAGCGGTAATTTAAAACACAATGGTGTTAGCGTTGCTAATGATCACCAAAACGTATACGGCTTCAATGCGGACTTCCGCAAAGATAAAGTATGGGTTGGCGGTGAATGGTTGAAAGCTTCTGACGTAGCTAATTCTCAAGCTTGGACAGCTGGTGTAGGTTATGGTAACTACGACATCGCTAAGAAAGGTACTTGGGATGTGAAAGGTCAATACTTTAACCAAAAAGCTAATGCACCAATCGTAAGCTCCACTTGGGATCAAGCATATGATTTAACTAACACAAATAACGGTTACAAAGGTTATGTAGCGACAGTTGATTACGCTGTACAAGATAACGTAGGCTTAAGTGCTGGTTATGGTTTCAACTCTAAAGACCAAAGCGGTAAAGACTTATCCGATTTCTATCGTGCAGAACTTAACTACAAATTCTAATTGATAATCAAATAACACTATTATGAAAACCATCTCTTAATAACATATAATAGTATATATAAAGGAGTCCTCCTTGGAGGGCTCCTTTTTGTATGTGAAAATCGTAAAATGCAATATGTAGTATGAGTATAAAATGACTCAATTATGAAGTGATATTAATAAGATAAAATAATTAGTTATTATTTTATAAGCAAAACTTTATAATGTATATGAGAATAAATATCATTATAAGAAAAAATGGATAAATTTGTATAAAATTTTGATTTTTTTGAGTTGTAAGAAATTTAGATAAAATCTAACTTTTCCAAGAGTTTAAAAAATAAAATTTTTCAAATGAGAATGTAAATGAGAAAAAAGGGTTTACATCAAAAAATCTTCGTGCTAATATCATGGCAACAAGAAGCGGTAAGCAAAACATACTGAAATCTCGATGAAGAATTATGGCGAGGAAACGTGGACACTCCCAAGAGAATTCTAAATCTTGAAATTAGAATGAATTGTGAATCGCAACTTGTGAAAACAATTTTATTCTTATTTTTCAGAAAGAAGGAATTCAACTATGAAAAAACAATTCGCAGCAATCTTTGCAGCAACAGCAGTTTTGGGTGTAACTACTGCATTCGCAGCTAACCCATTCTCCGATGTAACTCCTGATTCTTGGGCATACCAAGCAGTTTCTCAATTAGCAGCTGCTGGTATCGTTAACGGTTATCCAGATGGTACTTTCAAAGGCCAAAATGATATCACTCGTTACGAAATGGCTCAAATGGTAGCTAAAGCTATGGCTAACCAAGACCGCGCTAACGCTGAACAACAAGCTATGATCAACCGTTTGGCTGATGAATTCTCCAACGAATTGAACAACTTGGGCGTTCGTGTAGCTCGTTTAGAAGACCGCGTTGGTAACGTAAAAGTAACTGGCGATATGCGTCTTCGTTACCGCGATCAAGCACATAAAGCAGGTGACACAAATAATGAAAATTCCAAATTCGATGCTCGTGCACGTATCCAATTCAATGCAAAAGTAAACGACCGCACTGATGCAGTAGTTCGTTTAGCTTCCGATAATTTTGAATTTGGTGATGCTGCCCATGGTTCTAATGTTGGCGTTTCCGTAGACCGTGCTTATGTAAATCATAAATTCGGTGAACGCGTATCTGTTAAAGCTGGTCGTTTTGGCCAAGTTGTTGGTGGCGGTTTAGCATTTGATGGTACATTTGATGGTGCTCAATTTAATGCAGGTAATGACAAAGTTAACTTCCAAGCAGCTTATGGTTATGCAGTATCTGGTGCAGCTGAAGGTACAGCAAGAAAAGATAATCCAGAACTTGCTATCGTTAATTTGAACGGTAATGTTGGTAAACATGCTAATGTTGGCGGTTTCTACACTCATGTAAATGGTGAAGATCTTCAACTTGGTGGTAAAAACGTTAAAAATATTTACGGCTTCAACACAGATCTTAACTTTGATAAAGTTTGGGTTGGTGGCGAATGGTTGAAAGCTTCCAACGTAGCTAAATCTCAAGCTTGGACTGCAGGCGTTGGTTATGGCAACTACAAACAAGCTAAACAAGGTACTTGGGATGTTAAAGCTCAATACTTCAACCAAAAAGAAAATGCTCCAATCGTTGATTCTACATGGAACCAAAAATATGGTGCTGATTCCAAAGGTTGGTTAGCGACTGTTGATTATGCATTGCAAAACAACGTTGGCTTGTCCGCTTACTATGGTTTCGACTGGAAAACTCAAAACGGTACTGACAAAGGTGACTTCTACCGTGCAGACCTTAACTACAAATTCTAATTTGATAGTTACAAATATAAAAGGGACTCCTTCGGGAGTCTCTTTTTTTGTACCCCTTATAAATGGTATAATAGATAAATACAGTAATTATATAAGGGGGTCTGCTGATGAATCCTTCTTTTTCACATATTCAGATGGTGGCTATCGATTGTGATGAAACCTTGTTGCGTAGTGATAACACGGTGTCAGAGTATACTAAGGATGTATTGCATCGATTACAAGATAAAGGCATTCGTATCACTATTGCGACAGGTCGTATGTACCAAACGGCAAAGCCTGTTGGCATGTCATTGCAGCTTGGTAATGTGCCAATGATTTTATTTTCTGGAGGTCTTATACAAGAATTGGAATCAGGTCGTAAGCTATTTGAGCGGACTGTGCCATTAGATACGGTGCAACGCATTTGGAACATAGCTAGTCAATATGGATGGCATATTCAATCTTATGTAGATGATTATCTATTGTGTCATCATCAGGATTGGCAATCGGATGTATATGAACGTCAAACGGGGGCTAAAGCTGAATTTTTAGGCGATTCGTTGTATGAACTTTCACAAGAGCCGAATAAATTAATTGCTATAGATACTGTTGAAAACATAGATTCTATCATTGATACATTGAGGCCCGTTGTAGGGGATACGGCTACGTTAGTGCGGAGCCAAAAGGATTTTTTAGAAATCATTGCACCTCATGTATCTAAGGGCGATGCGTTAGAGCAGTTAGCACAGCAATATGGAATTGGCTTAGAGCATATTGTTTCCTTTGGCAATGCAGAAAATGATATATCTATGCTATCTAAAACGGGGTACTCAGTAGCCGTTGAAAATGCTGTAGATCATGTAAAATCGGTAGCCAGTGAGGTATGTGGACATCATAATGAAGATGGCGTAGCTCATTGGATTGAAGAACATTTATTATAATGGAGTAAGGTATGGAAGCATTTCGTTTATTAATCGTAACTGGCATGTCTGGTGCTGGAAAAACACAGGTATTACAGGCATTAGAAGATATGGGCTATCTCTGTGTAGACAATATTCCGCCTGTATTAATTCCGAAACTGAGTGAAATTTGTCGTCAAGGTGGGGACCGTACCAATCGCGTAGCCCTCGTTGTCGATATTCGTGGCGGCGAATTCTTTGAGGCTTTATCTACTTCGTTAGAGACTTTGAAAGAGATGAAGGTAGATTATGAAATCGTTTTCATGGATGCTAGCGATGAAACCTTGATTCGCCGTTATAAAGAATCTCGACGTAGTCATCCACTCGCACCAAGTGGGCGCATTACAACAGGCCTAAGAAAAGAACGTCAAATTCTAGATTCTGTGCGCCATAAAGCAGATTATATTATCGATACAACAGATATGAAAACCGCATCCTTAAAGGAATACTTGAAAAAACGCTTTACTCAAGTGGCGGATAAACACGGTATGTCGGTAACTGTTGTTAGCTTTGGCTTTAAATACGGCTTGCCATTGGATGCAGATATGATTTGGGACGTTCGTTTCTTGCCAAATCCGTTCTATATTCCAGAATACCGTCATAAAACGGGGCGCGTACAAGTTGTTAACGACTATATTCACTCCTTTGACGTAACGGATGAATTTAAAACACACTATTTTAATACCATGGATTTCCTTGTGCCTAATTATGAGAAGGAAGGGAAAGCTCAATTTATTGTAGCCGTTGGCTGTACAGGCGGTATGCACCGCTCTGTTGCCATGGCAGAGGCTTTGTATGCTCATTTATTAGAAAAAGGTTATCGTGTCACGGTGGAACATCGGGATATGATGAAGAATAATGTGGAAGAAGATTTTAATCCACATCAAGCAGATCTAGGGGATTAAAAGGGGATTATATGTTACGAAAACGTTGGTTCCGGTGGTTAATCCCGGGCCTTAATATAAAACGTTGGCTTGCTCTCTATAGCTTGGGGGTAGGCTTATTAATCATAGGCATTTCACTATTATTTAACTATCAATGGTTATCGTATATAGAGGATATTGTTCTTGCCTATTCCTATTCCTTAACGGGATATTATAATTACAATGTATTGATTTTAGTGGGCGCAGTACTTATCGGTATAGCGGCTGTCTTGATTTTAGTTGGTACGAGCAAGGTTATTAAAACCATTATCCGTGCTGTTTTACCAGATCCATCTAGCAAGGTATCGGATATTATCTTTCAAAATATCCGCCTTGATAAAGGACCTAAAATCGTAGTTATTGGTGGTGGTACGGGCTTATCCAATTTATTGCGCGGTTTGAAAGCTCACACATCTAATTTATCGGCTATCGTTACGGTTGCCGATGATGGCGGTTCTTCCGGTCGCTTGCGAGAAGATTTTAAAATGATTGCACCTGGCGATTTACGCAACTGT
The DNA here is from genome assembly GCF_000524355.1 of Veillonella sp. ICM51a. Taxonomy (NCBI): domain Bacteria; kingdom Bacillati; phylum Bacillota; class Negativicutes; order Veillonellales; family Veillonellaceae; genus Veillonella; species Veillonella sp. ICM51a. The sequence goes on along the minus strand of NZ_JAPX01000049.1, from coordinate 43,469 downwards.
CTTGTGGCTCTTGCAGAACAAGAAGGGGTTATGGAAAATCTTTTTCGCTATCGTTTTGAAGGGAACAATGAGCTCTCTGGTCATAGCTTTGGAAATCTCTTTATTACGGCGTTGGCACAGGTTTATGATGGCGATATAGAGGAGGCCCTCGAAGCAGCTAGTAAATTATTGCGTGTCCGCGGTCGTGTCATTCCGTCGTCTACAGAATTTATTCAACTTAGCGCTGAACTCATTGATGGCACAATTGTGGATGGTGAAAGTAATATTCCACACGCAGGAAAGAAGATTAAACGCGTATTTAGTAGTCCTGAACATCCAAAACCAGAAGGCGCTGCATTGCGCGCCATTGATGAAGCAGATGTTATCATATTAGGGCCTGGTAGTCTCTATACGAGTATCATTCCTAATTTATTGACCGACAAAATCGCGGACCATGTGCGCGCTAGTAAGGCCAATAAAATTTACATTGCCAATGTAATGACACAACCTGGTGAAACGTCAGGCTACACATTGGCTGACCACGTACAAGCTATCATCGACCATAGTGGGGGCGGCATCATCGATACGGTTCTCGCCAATGATGGACCTTTGCCAATTCAAATGGTAGAACAGTATAGCGCAGTCGGTTCAGAGCCTGTGGCCATCGATTCTAAACGTTTACAAGACATGGGGATTCGCACGGTTAGAGCAACGCTCATTAGCCAAGAAAAACCGGCTATTCATGACCCAGAACGTTTAGGTAAGGTCCTTATGGATATCATATATGCTATGAAATCAGATATGGAACCACGGGTATTAGAATACTATTTACGCCGTGCTGATCATTAGAAAGGAAAACCTATGTCTTTTGCAGAAGATGTAAAAAATGAATTATGTGCCTATGAGCCTGAAACGGATACCGATGTAGCCATGAAGATTGAAGCATCCTGCTTATTGCGCATGGGTGGTTCCTTATTGCTCGGTATGAAGGGAGCTATCGGTATACGACTAGCCACTGCTAATAATGCGGTGGCTAGACGTTTGCTAGGTATACTTAAAAAACAATACGAATTGCCGACCCATGTTATGGTGCGCCAAGGTTTAAATTTGCGGAAAAAGAATATGTATACATTAACGGTGGATCCATCACAAGAGGGGCGTCAAGCCTTAGAAGATTTGGCATTGTGGCCTGTTACCGAACAGTTGCCACGGAAGTGGTTACACTCAATGGAGGCGCGACGCGCCTTCTTGCGCGGCGCTTTTTTAGGGGGCGGATCCGTTAATAAACCACAAAGTGATTACCATCTTGAGTTTATGACGGGCAACGAAGCTTTTGCACGAGAAATTGTATATGTATTGAAATTATTTCACATTCATGCAGGTCTGACAGAGCGTAAAGAAGAATATGTGGTATATCTTAAAGAAGGCGATGCGGTAACAAATTGTTTACAGGTCATGGGTGCTCAATCGGCATTGATGGAATTTGAAAATGTACGCATCATGAAGACCGTTCGCAATCAGATCAATCGACAGGTAAATTGTGAGACTGCAAATTTACAAAAAACCGTAGATGCAGCGGTACGTCAAGTGAAAGCCATCCGTATATTGGATGCGCATATAGGTATTGATGCATTGCCGGATAAATTGAAAATTGTAGCTAGATTGCGCTGGAATAATCCGGAAGCAAGTTTAAAAGAATTAGAAGAAATGATGAATGGTACCTTATCTAAATCAGGTATTGGACATCGTTTGAAAAAGTTAGAAGCATTAGCCCTTACATATGATCCTATGGGGCTGGAAGAGGTTTAATATTATGTTATTTAAGAAAACATATAAGCTAGCGACGATGTTAGCAGTTATGGGAGCATTAACAGGTCATGCAGCAAGCGATATTGATTTGAACTCCATAGGATATTTTTCGTTTACTCCATTACCAGCGGAATTACAAGCGCAGAAGGATACATTGCTATTATCTGATAGTCCTGAATATGTAGGTCCCGTAGGCGGCGTTTTAAGTGCTGGTAGCATTAATGGGAAAGGGCGTATCTACTTTTACCATGTAAATGAAATGGCTGAACCTCATAAGATTGCCATTATCTTGGAGAATACCGGTAATGAACCAAATGGCATTGCCGTGTTCCGTGAATTAAAATCCATCGCCACATCTGATTATTTTGCGGCGGGCCGTGATTTATCACGAAAGGAATTAGAGCAACCATTGACGGATAAATCATTGTATTCCTTTGTGATGCCTCCCAAAAGTCGTCAACTCGTATTTACCGATTTAGAACATTCCCCAATACCTAAAGATGCTCTATTTACAGGTATCGTAGATTTGCAAACGAGTGCTCCCGTATTTGCACGGGTTATGATGATTCCTATGAATCTAAACTCTATTGAGTCCTCGTATTGGGTGAATAATTTGCCTATAGACCATGTGCGGTTGCGTGGTACTTTCACCGGTGCTGAGCGCGAAATGGCAGTAACAAAAGAATATAATACCACATTAGGTGGCGCCTATGTGGAACTGGGCAATGATAGAGAAGACCGTTTTGTAGAGGGCGTGGATGAGCTCGACAATAAGGCCTATGTTAAGGACTCAGGGAACTATGGTATTTCTTATACCGTTAAAATTCCTACAAGCGGCGAGGATCCTTTCCGCCTCTATTTCAATCCATTAGGCGGCGGTTATTCGGGGTCTTTTACTGTGAAAGCACAACGTCGTTGGCAGAAGGCTCCTAGTGAAAGCATGACCTATCATATCGGTGGTGATGATGGTTTAATGGCATTAGGTCATAATACTGTATTAGATTCTCGATACATGGGGAACTATTACGGTGGCGATACGCTGACCATCGATTTCATGCCGGCTGGTGCTTCGAATTTACCAGTTCGTTTTTTACTGATTCCAGAAGCGTTAGCAAACCCTCAATATGCGCGCGTATTGGCCACTAATGAAGCTGGTCAGCGTGCATTAGAAGCAGAGGCGCAAAAAGAAGCAGCCGAAGCAGCTAAGAAGGTGGCTATTGAAGAAAAATATGTAGCAGCGAAGACTCAAAAAGAAGAACAAGCTCATCAATTAGCAGAGGCAGCTAAATTAGCGGCTGAAAAGGCAGCTGCTGCTCATAAAGCAGCTCAAGATAGACAGGCTGAGCTTGATAAACGAGATGCAGAGGAACAAGCTAAACTCAAGGCAAAAGCCGATGCAGCTGCTGAACGAGCACGTGCTAAGGCGGAAGCTGATCGACAATTGGCTGAACAAAAAGCTAAGGCTGATGCCCAAAAAGCGGAAGCAGCACGCATTGCAGCAGAGCAAAAGGCGAAAGATGATGCGGCTAAGGCTGAAGCGGCTCGTATTGCAGCCGAACAAAAAGCCAAGGCTGATGCTCAAAAAGCAGAGGCAGCACGCATCGCAGCCGAACAAGCAGCTCGTGAAAAAGCAGAACGTGAGCAAGCTGCTCGAGAAGCAGCCGAGCAAAAAGCTCGTGAATATGCAGCAAAATTAGAAGCACAACGTTTAGAAGCGCAGCGTAAGGCTGAAGAAGAACGCATTTTGGCTGAACAACGTGCAGAAGCAGCTCGTATTGAAGCAGAGCGTAAAGCGGCAGAACAAGCGGCTAAAAACGAAGCAGAACGCCAAGAAGCGGCTAGAAAAGCAGAAGCGGCGCGTCAAGAGGCGGCTCGTCGGGCTGAAGAAAAACGTAAAGCTGCAGAAGCCAAAGCAGAGGCTGATCGAATTGCAGCCGAAGCAAAACGCACTGAAGAGGCTAGAAAAGCCGAAGAAGCTCGTCAGGAAGCATTGCGCAAGGCCGAAATGGCTCGACAAGAAGCGGCACGTAAAGCTGAGGAAGAGCGCCTAGCAGCTATTGCAAAAGCTCAAGAAGAAGCGCGTAAAGCCGAAGAACGTCGTATTGCAGAGGAAGCAAAACGGGCCGAAGAAGCGCGTAAAGCCGAAGAAGCACGCCGTGCCGAAGAGGCTCGTAAGGCTGAAGTTGCAAGAATTGCGGAAGCAGAACGTATTGCGGAAGCCGCTCGACAAGCTGAGGAAGCTCGCATCCGCGAAGAAAACCGCGCTGCAGAAGCGGCACGTAAAGCAGAGCGTGAACGTATTGCGAAGGAACAAGCAGAAGCGGCTAGAAAAGCTGAAGAAGCTCGTCAATTGGCAGAAAAACGGTACCGTGAATACGAAATTGCTCAAGAACAAGCCAAAGAGGCACGCCGTCGTGCTGATATTCAACGGGAAGCTCAGAAAAAAGCAGCTCAACGGGCTGAAGAAATCCGCTTAGCTGCACAACGACAAATTATCGCCAAGCGAAACGCAGAAATTGCACGTCAAAAATTGGCAGAAGAACGTGAAGCAGCGCGTATTGCAGCACAAGGTGGTAAACGTCGTAGCTTTGCCGAGTTAGATGATGTTAATACATCTGCCAATCAAGATGAAGATACTACACAAAATGCGGTATCTATTGATCAGTTGACAAGAAAACAACAGTAAACGAATCGGTGGATTTACATATTAAATCGGATGCCTGTTGAGGCATCCGATTTGTGTTTCTTCATGGGAATTACATTGACTTTCACAGGTAATTTCAGTACAATGAATAGAGATAAGTGCAATATACAGTACGAGATACTGTAGCATTACAAAATCCCTTTTAAATTGGTCCAGAGAGGCTAAAAAAGGACATATAGTTGAAGCGCCCTCAAGGGCTTCTTTGTGCAAACTATTCGACCTTTTGCCCTGGGGCAAGAGGTCTTTTTTGTTATACGGTTAGGAGGCAATCATGGGACAAGTGAGCTTACATGGCAAACATTTGTTAGGGTTACAACATGCTACACCAGAAGAAATTAAATTAATTCTAGATGTAGCGAAAAAGATGAAGAAGGTTGTTTTGTCTGATGACAAAAAAATCCCTTATTTGAAAGGTAAGGCGATTATCAATCTATTCATGGAACCTAGTACACGTACGCGTAGTTCTTTTGAACTAGCAGGTAAATATTTAGGGGCAGATGTAATCAATATTACACCAAGTGGTTCCTCTATGGGTAAGGGTGAAAGCTTCCGCGATACATTATTAACATTGTCCTATATGGGGACGGATGCCATCGTAATGCGCAGTAGTGCAGAAGGGGCTCCTCTCTATGCGACAAAAGCCGTTGATCCTATCATTATCAATGCTGGCGATGGTGCCCATGAACATCCAACACAAGCATTGCTCGATATGTTCTCCATCATTGAACGCAAAGGTTCATTAGAAGGTAAAAAAGTCGTTATCGTAGGCGATATTATGCATAGCCGTGTAGCTCGCTCCGATGTTTACGGTCTTACTAAAATGGGGGCCGACGTTCACTTGGCAGGTCCTCGTACTATGCTCTATCCTGAACTTGAAAAAATGGGTGTTACCATTCATCACGATGTGCGTGAAGCTGTAAAAGACGCAGACGTTGTCAATGTTCTTCGCATCCAATTAGAACGCATTCACTCCGCTCTATATCCAACAAATCGCGAATATGCGCGTATCTTTGGTATCAATAAAGATGTATTAAGCCTAGCAAAAGATGATGTTATGGTTATGCATCCAGGCCCAATGAACCGTGGCCTTGAAATTTCCCCAGATGTAGCCTACTGGGATCAATCCGTAATTCAAGAACAAGTACGCAATGGTGTATCCGTTCGTATGGCTGTGTTATACTTAACAATTCATGGAGGTGACGGTAGTGAGCTTGCTTATTAAAAATGGTACGGTAGTCAATCCGGCAAAACAACAACATGAAGTAGCAGACGTTCTCGTGAAAGATGGTAAAATTGCAGCCATCGGTCAAAATTTAAGTGCAGATGGTGCTGAAGTTTATGATGCAACAGGACTTATCGTAGCACCGGGCCTCATCGATATTCATACACATTTGCGTGAACCAGGCCAAGAGGCAAAAGAAGATTTTCATTCTGGTACACAAGCGGCAGCTGCAGGTGGTTTTACACGCGTCGTGACCATGGCGAATACAACACCAGTAGTAGACAATGCAGCTCTTGTACGAGGTTTGAAAAAACAAGCTGAACTTACTGGTGTCGTAAAAGTAGAATTCATTGGTGCTGTATCCAAGAACCTTGAAGGTAAAGAACTTGCTGAATTAGGTGATATGGCTGAGGCTGGTGTTGTAGCGTATTCTGATGATGGACACTATGTAGAAAGTGCTGCTTTCATGCGTCGTGCGTTGGAATATTCATCCATGTTCAATAAAATGGTTATCGACCATGCAGAAGATATTAGCTTGACTAAAAATGGTCACATGCATGAAGGTTTCGTATCTTATGAAATGGGCGTTATCGGGCGTCCAGCTGTAGCTGAAGATTTGGCGGTAGCTCGCGATATTTTACTAGCGGAAATGACAGGTGGTCATATCCATATCGCTCACGTAAGTAGTAAAAATACGGTGGATATGGTACGCCGTGCAAAGGCTAAAGGGGTTAATGTAACTTGTGAGATAACAAGCCAACATCTATCCTTTACTGATGAATATTTGCGCGAATATAATCCGGCTTTCAAAATGGCACCGCCAATTCGTTCTGAAGATCATCGTCAAGCATTGCTAGAAGGTTTAAAAGATGGCACCATTGATGCTATTATCACTGACCATGCACCACATGCATTCGAAGAAAAAGACCACGAATTCTGCTGCGCTCCAAATGGTTTTAGCGGGCTTGAAACATCCTTGGCTGGCGTTATTACTAATGCCTATGGTCCAGATAAACTTAGCATCGACCAAGTGGTGTACTACATGAGTACACGTCCAGCTGAGTTGATGCATCTAGATGCAGGTGTATTAGAAGTTGGTAAACCAGCGGATATTACAGTATTCTCTACTACAGAACAATGGACAGTAGATAGAAATAAATTCTATACAAAAGGTAAAGTCAGCCCATTTGATGGCATGATTGTTACTGGTAAAGCAAAACTTACCGTTGTAGACGGTAACATCGTTATGAAGGAGGGCGTGGTCCTATAATGAAAGGCAAATTAGTTCTGGAAGATGGTTCCGTATTTGAAGGTTCCTTATTAGGCGGCGCTCCTACAGTGGGCGAGGTTGTGTTTAATACAGGCATGACTGGATATCAAGAAATTTTGACTGACCCATCCTATGCGGATCAAATTATTACATTAACATATCCACTCGTTGGTAACTATGGTACATTAAATGCTATTACACAAGGTCCTAAACCATACTGTAAAGGCTTTATCGTAGGTGAACTATGTGACTTCCCATCCAATTGGCAAAATGAAGGTTTGTTCAGCGAATATTTACGTTTGCATGGCATTCCTTGCCTCTATGATGTAGATACGCGTGCTATTACTCGTACTATTCGTAACCATGGTGTTATGAAAGGCGTACTTGTGCGTGCTGATTATCCGATGGAAGATATTCAAAAATTATTTAAACAAGATTTGCCTACAGACCAAGTTATGCGCGTCACTACAAAATGGCAAGGCATGCGTGGCGATAAAAATGCAGAATTCCATGTGGCTGTAATGGATTATGGTGTAAAAGAAAATATTCTTCGATCCTTAGAGCTTGCTGGTTGCCGTTTAACTGTATTCCCAGCAGATTCTAAAGCAGAAGATGTACTCGCTGTTAATCCTGATGGCATTTTCTTGTCCAATGGCCCTGGAGATCCTCAAGATCTAGGTTATGCAGTAGAAGAAGTGAAGAAAATGTTTGGTAAGAAACCAATCTTTGGTATCTGCATGGGGCACCAAGTGTTGGCACAAGCATACGGTGGCACTACATTCAAACTTAAATTTGGTCACCGTGGTTCTAACCATCCTGTACAAGATCTTCGTACCGGCCGTGTATATATTACATCTCAAAATCATGGCTTTGCCGTAGATGATTCTTCTTTGCCTGATTATATTGAAATCACACATCGCAGTGTGAATGATGGTACTGTAGAAGGTATGCGCCACAAAGAATTGCCAATCTTCTCCGTTCAATACCATCCAGAAGCGTCCCCTGGACCTACTGATAACCTATATTTGTTTGATGAATTTGAAGATATGATGAGAAAGGGAAAATAATATGACCACAGAAGCAAAAAAAGTACTCGTAATTGGTTCTGGTCCAATTATTATCGGCCAAGCAGCAGAATTCGACTATGCTGGTACACAAGCGTGCCGTTCCCTTCGTGAAGAAGGCTATAAGGTAGTATTGGTTAACTCTAACCCTGCAACAATCATGACAGATACAGATATTGCAGACCGTGTATATGTAGAACCTATTAGCCTTGAGTTCGTAACAGAAGTTATTAAAAAAGAACGCCCTTGGGGCTTATTGGCAACATTGGGTGGCCAAGTAGGTCTAAATATGGCCGTTCAATTATCAGAAGCTGGCGTACTCGAAGAGTATGGCGTTAAGTTGCTTGGTACGACATTAGAAGCTATTAAACATGCAGAAGATCGCGAATTGTTCAAGGAAGCGATGAAGGAAATCAATCAACCAGTTCCTGAATCCGACATCTTCAATGACCTTGAAGAAGCCGTAGCCTTTGCAAATCGCATCGGCTATCCTATCATCATCCGTCCAGCTTATACATTGGGCGGTACTGGTGGCGGTATTGCGCATAACGAAGATGAAATGTATGAAATCACACGCCGTGGTTTGAAACTTTCACCAATTCACCAAATCTTGGCGGAACGTTCCGTTGCAGGTTGGAAAGAAATAGAATACGAAGTCATGCGCGATAGTGCAGACAACTGTATCATCGTATGTAACATGGAAAATATCGACCCTGTAGGTGTACATACAGGTGACTCCATTGTTGTGGCACCAAGCCAAACATTGAACGATATTCAATACCAAATGCTTCGTACCGCATCTGTTGACATCATTCGCTATTTGAAAATCGAAGGTGGTTGTAACGTACAATACGCTTTGAATCCAGATAGTAACGAATATATCGTTATCGAAGTAAACCCTCGTGTATCCCGTTCCTCTGCATTGGCATCTAAAGCAACTGGTTATCCAATCGCTAAGGTAGCTGCAAAAATTGCAGTAGGCATGACATTGGATCAAATTACCAATGCTGTAACAGGTGAAACAAAAGCGTGCTTCGAACCAACACTTGACTATGTGGTAACTAAATTCCCTCGTTGGCCATTTGAAAAATTCAATTTGGCGGACCGCACATTGGGCACTCAAATGAAGGCTACAGGCGAAGTTATGGCTATTGACCGTACCTTGGAAGGTTCTTTATTGAAAGCTATCCGCTCCTTGGAAATCGGTTTAGACCATATTGAGCTTAAGAAAATCGCTCATGAGTCCATTGAACAATTGATTGAACGTTTACATTTAGTAGATGATGAACGTATCTACGTTGTGGCTGAAGCACTTCGTAAGGGGATTAGTGTAGAAAAAATCCACTACATTACTAAAATCGATACATTCTTCATTGAAAAAATCAAGAATATCGTCAATGTAGAGAAAACGTTAACTGAACATGGTTTGAATCAAGATGTATTGCGTCTAGCTAAACGTTATTCCTTCCCTGATACTGTTATTGCGCGCTATGCGAATACAACGGCAGAAGACGTAAAGGCGAAACGCAAAGAATGGAATATTCTTCCAACCTATAAATATGTAGATACATGTGCTGCAGAATTCGAATCTAAAACTCCATACTACTATAGTGCTTATGCACAAGAAGACGAAGTTAAACCACTAGGTGAAAAATCCGTTGTAGTACTTGGTTCCGGTCCAATTCGTATCGGTCAAGGTGTAGAGTTTGATTACTGCTCCGTACATTCCTCTTGGGCACTTCGCAAAGCGGGTTACCAATCCATTATGATCAATAATAACCCAGAAACAGTGTCTACAGACTTCGATATTTCTGATTCCTTGTACTTCGAACCATTAACAGTGGACGATGTTATGGAGATCATCAATAAAGAAAAACCAGCTGGCGTTATTGCTCAATTTGGTGGTCAAACAGCTATTAACTTGGCGGGCCCATTGGCTAAACGCGGTGTAAAAATTCTCGGTACATCCGTAGATAGTATCGACATGGCAGAAGACCGTGAACGTTTTGACGAATTATTGGCAAAACTTGGTATTCCTCGTCCAGTAGGTGCTCTTGTTACATCTGATGAAGAAGCGCAAGCAGCTGCTAAGAACTTAAAATACCCATTGATCGTTCGTCCTTCCTATGTATTGGGCGGTCGTGCTATGGAAATCGTATATAATGATAAAGAACTTGATGTATATATGAAGGAAGCCGTAGTAGCGTCCAAAGAACATCCAGTTCTTATCGACCGTTACATGGTTGGTATGGAGGTAGAGGTTGATGCTATTTCCGACGGTACCGACGTATGTATCCCTGGCATCATGGAACAAATCGAACGCGCCGGTGTTCATTCCGGTGACTCCATGGCAGTTTATCCAGCACAACATTTAAGTCAAGAAATTATCGATCAAATCGTAGATTATACACGCCGTATTGCAATTGGCCTTAATGTTAAGGGCGTTCTTAATATTCAATACATCGTGGCTGATGGCGAACTTAATGTAATTGAAGTTAACCCTCGTTCTAGCCGTACTGTACCATTTATTTCTAAGGTTACAGGTATTAATATGGTAGAATGTGCAACTCGAATTGCCCTTGGTGAAAGCTTAAAAGATTTAGGCTTACCTTTAGGACTTGTACCTAATAAACCATATGTGGCTGTAAAAGCACCGGTATTCTCCTTCTCTAAAATGGGTCTTGTAGAAATCGCTCTTGGACCTGAAATGAAATCTACTGGTGAAGTTATGGGTATTGGTCGTACCTATTCTGAAGCATTGTTTAAAGCTATTAATGGTGCAAACATGCGTATCCCAGAAGATGGTACAATCCTTATGACTGTTGCAGACCGCGATAAAGCAGAAGCTTGTGAACTTGCAAAAGGTTTCATCGACCTTGGCTATCACATCGAAGCGACTGGTGGTACAGGCAAATACTTCATCGAACATGGTGTTAATTGCAAGGTCGTTAATAAAATCCATGAAGGCGAAGACAACTGTGCTGACCACATTCGCCAAGATAAGGTGGATCTCGTACTTAATACATTGACAGCTGGTAAACGGCCTGAACGTGAAGGTTTCCAATTGCGTCGTCTTGCTGTAGAAATGGGTACACCATGCTTAACAAGTCTTGATACAGCTCGCGAAGTATTGCGCGTTGTGGCAAACCGTAAAGATGATGCTAACTACAATGTAGAAGCATTACAAGATTTTGAATTGGAGTAAAACCATGAGTGGCTATGTAGAACAGGGCGAAGTCGTTCGCAATGAGCAAATAGGCTCTGATGTGTGGATTATGGATATTCACGCACCAAAACAAGCAGCAGAAGCAAAGGTAGGTCAGTTTTGTAATGTTCGTGTAGCGGACTCTACGGCGCCATTATTGCGTCGCCCTATTAGCTATGCTGGATTTGATGTACAAAAGGGTACGATTACCCTTTTGTACCGCGTCGTAGGTAAGGGGACGGATATTATGACTCGCCTCGTGCCTGGTGATACATTAGATTGTTTGGGTCCCTTGGGCGAACCATTTGTAACATCTGAGAATATGCTTCTCGTTGGCGGTGGCGTTGGTATTGCACCGATGCTTTGTATTGCGTCCCATTTACAAGATGGCGAGTCTGCACACGTTATCTTGGGCTTTAGAAATGAAAGCGAAACCTTCTGGGCTGATTTGTTCAAGGATACAGCTGTACAGGTTCATATCACAACAGATGATGGCAGTGTAGGTACAAAGGGGTTCCCAACAGCTATTATGCCTGAACTAATTAATTCTAATACATTCACTTCCGTTATGACTTGTGGCCCTACACCGATGATGAAAGGTGTGGCTCAAGTGGCTAAAGAGCTCAATGTACCTTGCCAAGTGTCCTTAGAAGAACGGATGGGCTGTGGTACAGGTGGTTGTTTAGGCTGTGCTTGTGATGGCGTAGGTGGTAAGCGCTATAAGGTTTGTAAAGATGGTCCTGTATTCCCAGCTGAGGAGGTGTTCTTTTAATGAGTGAACGCGATTTAAATAACACCGTTACACCAAATCCAAAACTCGCCATCGATTATTGCGGTATTAAGATGAAAAATCCTATTATCGCTGCATCTGGTACCTTTGGAAATGGTCCTGAATACGCTGGATATCTAGATCTTAGCAATGAGGTGGGGGCTATCTCTGTAAAAGGATTAACGCCTAAAGGTCGTCATGGTAATCCTGGCCCGCGTATTGCAGAGACGCCATCTGGTGTATTGAACTGCATTGGCCTTGAAAATCCTGGAGCAGAACATTTTGTTACGGATATTTTGCCAGAACTTAAGAAATATGATGTACCGCTACTAGCTAATATGTCTGCTGGTACAGTAGAGGAGTTTGCTTGGATGGCAGAAACACTATCTGTGGATGGTATTGCAGGCCTTGAAGTCAATGTATCATGTCCAAATGTAGAGAGTGAAGGTATGGCATTTGGCGTAGACCCAAAGGTTGTTGAACAAGTAACTAAAGCGGTTCGTAAAGTAACCGATAAGCCGGTTATTGTAAAACTTTCACCAAATGTAACAGATATCGTGGAAATTGCAAAGGCTGTAGAAGCCGGTGGTGGTAATGGGGTAAGTCTTATCAACACCTTGTTGGGTATGGCTATTGATATCCATCGTCGTAAACCATTGTTAGGTAATATTTATGGCGGTCTATCTGGTCCAGCAGTAAAACCTGTGGCGCTTCGCATGGTTCATCAAGTCTATAAAGGCGTTACTATTCCTATTATAGGCCTTGGTGGTATCATGAGTGGTACTGATGCTATCGAATTTATGATGGCCGGTGCTCAGGCCGTACAAGTTGGTACCGCTACGATGGTTGATCCAACCGCTATTTCTCGTATTGCTCGTGAAATGGGCGATTATGTGGAACGATATAATCTAAACAGTATTACTGATATTATTGGTGCCGTACATCAATCATAGTCGATCTATAACAAAAGCAGGAATTGGCGATGCCAGTTCCTGCTTTTTTGTGTATATGTAATTATTTCGTATCAATATTGGTAAATGTATTATACGTAGGCCTTATAGAAATCTATAAATTGTTGTGCCACCGGTGAAAGGGCATGACCTTTTAAGGTTATGAATGCTTTTTTGTAGTCACCGGAAAATTCAGGTAATTTAATGCGTGACATTTTGCGGTGATTTACCATTTCTTTGGCATCCATTGGGACCAGTGCTACCGTACGACCGGATGATGCCCATTCAATGGCCGATGTTTTGGTAGTCGTAATAGCGCTCACATTTAGATGTTCCATATCTGTTAAGGATGATTGCATAATCATTCTTACAGATCCACCAGATAAGGAGAGGGGGCATTGTTTAATATCATCCCAGGTAATGGTATCGTGTTCGCGATCAGTCCAAAACACATCGCGTCTAAACAATGCGTATAGATGTTCCTCTTGGGTTAAGAGAATATCAAATTTTTCAGTATCTACCATTTGGATATTAGCAATTCCAATTTCTGCACTGCCACTGATGAGCTGTTTTACTACATTGGTCATGAGTCCTTCGTAAATCTCAAAGTGTACAGATGGATATTTCATGGAGAATGCCGGCAAATATTGTTGTACGATGGGGGTGGAACGGGATGCGGAGGTAGCGATGCGCAGCGTACCTTCGATACGTGAATTTAACTGTTGTACTGCATTATACGTGGATTCTTCAATAGAACATAATTGCTGTGCTTTTTCATAAAAAATTTTACCTGCATCGGTAAGTTGTAAATTGGAACCTCGTTGACCTCGTTTAATATTGATGAGTTGAGCTCCAAATTCTGCCTCTAAATACTTTAGCTGCTTACTCAAAGCCGGTTGTGTAATGTGGAGAATTTCTGCAGCTTGTGTCATGTTTCCTGTTTGAACAAGGGTTATAAAATTGTGATAATACGATGTGTCCATAAAATCCCCCTTTAATACACAAATCATAATAATTAAAATTTATAACTAATAAAGGAATAGTTATTTTACCTTTTAAGAAATGTCATATATACTATACACATCAAGAGAATAAAAGCACATAAAAAGTTGTTTTAATAATCTCATCAATATTTTTGATATAGTTGCATTGACTAGGAAAGTGAGTACTACTATGGGCGTAGTAAAAAGAACATTAAGTAAAGCAATTCGTAATTGGGAAGCACGTAGATTAATGACAGCACATAATGCTGGTGTTAGTCGTAAAAAACAATTAGAACGCGTATGGCCACATCCATTGACAACGGAAAAACGTCATGAAATGAATCAAGGCATTACTGGTTTAGTTCATAATGGCAACTAATTAGTTAGTGTACGAATTGATTGAACACTTAATCTAGTGGTAATACCACTTCGATAGCATCTAATACATTACACGTAGCAGCTCCATGACTCATGTCTTGGAGCTCTTTTTGTATCCGTTCTATATCGATAGATGGCACTAAAATCGTAAGATCTATTTTTTCTCCAAAGGTAGCCTCATAATGTAGTTGTGCATCCTGTAGATAGCGTTCTATTGTGCCATATAGTGCATAGTCAATAATCGCTTGTAATTGTGTTCTTGTGGTATGCAATTCCTTTGGTGCAAGACGCAATGTTTCAGCAACGGAGTGGGAGTATGCTCGGATTAATCCACCAGCCCCTAGTTTTATACCGCCAAAGTAGCGTGTTACCACAATGGCTACATTTGTAATACCTATCTTTTTCAAGACTTCTAGCATAGGCTTTCCAGCAGTGCCCGATGGTTCACCATTATCGGACGAGCGTTGTTGTTCTTGCTTTGGTCCTAATGCGAAGGCCGTACAATTATGCCGAGCATCCCAAAACTCTTTATTGATACGGGCGATAAAAGATTGCGCATCCTCTTCGGTACTACATGGATATACGGTAGTGATAAATCTGGATTTCTCCACTACATATTCATGGCGGAATTCTTTGGCAATGGATATGAATTCCACGGTAGGGCTAGTTGTATCTGGCATTTCCTCACCTCCATTCTTATTTCTACCACTATAGTATTTATTCATCATCATCACTTTATTATAAGCTATTTATAAAGGTAATGTATAGATTATGAGCGATAATGTTTAATAATATATATATTTATTTACACAATATATAGCGCTACAATCGCAATTATTAATTCCCTTACAGAAAAGGAATAACCCTCTAGTTTTAGTAGGATATTGACGAATTGAGAATCTATGTTATTATAAATAGTAGATATATGAGTATTAGCTCATGTGATAAATATTACAAATATACTGTATTTATTATATTTTATGAATCTCTGATTTGAATTGTTTCGAAGGAAGTTATATATGAGTACAAAAAAACAAGAGTTTGACATTACGGGCATGCATTGTGCAGCCTGTGTAAAACGCGTTGAAAACGTCGTATCCAAGGTGGATGGCGTAGCTTCTGTAAAGGTTAACCTACTAACCCGTAAGGGGAGCGTAGAGTTTAAGGATGGCGCTACTGTAGAACCACAACAAATTATCGATGCCATAACGAATATCGGTTTTGGTGCTACTGAAGCGGATGAAACGAAACAGGAAATAGAAAAGGTTAATTTAAAACCACATATTACACGCCTTATTATTGCGGCTTGTATGGCGGTACCGATGATGATCAACATGACCTTGCATCGTTTTGGTATTCAAGCGTTGCCGGTTTGGGTTGAATTTGTATTAGCCACTATCGCTCAATTTGGCCCGGGTCTCATGTTCTATAAGAGTGCATGGAGTGCCGTAAAGAATGGGGCTCTTACGATGGATGTCCTCGTTGTTATGGGTACGAGTGTGGCGTATTTGTTCAGTATTTATAATTGGCAGTTCCATCCAGAACTTGGTCCTCATGGTATTTACTTTGAAACCTCTGCATGGCTTATCACATTTATCCTTCTAGGTAAATTGTTAGAAGAGGTAGCCAAGGGGCGTACGTCTGAAGCGCTTCAAAAACTAATTGCTTTGCAACCGGCAACGGCTCATGTATTGCGAGATGGTGAATTTGTAGATATTCCTACCTCTAAGGTGGTAGCTGGCGATGTATTACAAGTGCGCGCCGGTGAAAAGATTCCTGTAGACGGTACTATTACAGAAGGTTACTCTACTGTTGATGAAGCTATGCTTACAGGTGAAAGCTTACCTGTAGAAAAACAAGTGGGCTCTGAGGTTATTGGGGCGACTATCAATTTAAGTGGTGCTTTCACAATGGAAGCGAAGCGCATTGGTAGCGACACGATGTTATCTCAAATTATCAAGGTCGTAGAGGAAGCTCAAACATCTAAAGCAAGCATTCAACGTATTGCGGATGTTGTGGCTCAATACTTCGTACCAACTGTTATTGGCCTTGCTGTACTAACTGGTCTCGTGTGGTACTTTATTGTAGGCGATTCTATCAATGTAGCCCTTATTAATGCGACCGCTGTTCTAGTAATCGCTTGTCCATGTGCGCTTGGCCTTGCTACACCGACATCCATCATGGTAGGTTCTGGCCTTGGCGCAGAACATGGTGTTCTCATCAAGAGTGCGGAATATCTTGAAAAAGCTGGTAAACTCGATGCTATCGTTATGGATAAAACAGGTACCCTTACACAAGGCGTGCTCGATGTAACGGCTTTCAAAAATTATAGTGGTGATGAAAGTACGAACATGTCCATCATGATGGCTCTTGAAAGCGGCACATCGCATCCGATTGCTAAGGCTATGGTTTATTATGGTGAAGATCATGGCTACAAGGGGAAGGCTGTTGAACTTGAAAGCTTTGGCGATGTACCGGGTAAAGGCTTGCAAGGTGCTTACCAAGGTGTATCTGTACAACTTGGTCATAGCCGCTGGATGAGTGAACTTGGTTATGATTTATCTAAGGTGCAAGATGATATTCAACATTTTGAAGAACAAGGTGCATCTGTATCTGTTCTCGCTGTAGATGGTGTTATCAGTGCATTATGGGCTGTAGAAGATGAATTGCGTCCTGAAACTATTGAGGTTGTAAAAGAACTACAGTCTCAAGGCATCGATGTATGGATGCTTACCGGTGATAATCGCCGTACAGCTCAATATATTGCAAAACAAGCAGGCATTACTCATGTAATTGCTGAAGTGTTGCCTCAAGATAAGGCTAGCAAGGTAAAAGAATTGCAAGATAAAGGCCTTGTAGTTGGTATGGTTGGCGATGGTATCAACGATGCTCCAGCTCTTGTAACTGCAGATATCGGTTTTGCTATCGGCAGTGGTACAGATATCGCCGTAGAAGCAGCAGATATCGTTTTGGTACGCAATGATTTGCATACATTGGTACAAGCTGTACGTCTTAGCCGTAAGACGATGACCAATATTAAACAAAATCTATTCTGGGCATTGATCTTTAACTGTATCGGTATTCCTTTGGCTGCTGTAGGTGCTTTGAATCCTATGATTGCAGGTACTGCGATGGCATTTAGCTCCGTTACTGTTGTAAGCAACTCACTTCGTTTAAAACGAGCTAAAATTTAAGATTACGCATAGAGTATAATCAAATACTATAAAGCACCTATACGAAGGTATAGGTGCTTTGTTACTTAATTCCTGCGAAATCGGTGTTTTTAGACTGATTGAGATTTGTTATACTAAATATAGTTATTCAGCTAAAAGAAAGGTGCTATCTATGAAATTAAAAACACGAGATATTGTTTATATTGGCTTTATTGCTGCCTTATGTGCAGTAGCAACTACAATTCGCATTGAAATACCAGGTGGGGCCATGGTTCACTTAGGATCTGCTGCATTATTTACATCATCCATTCTTTTTGGCGGTTTATATGGTGGTTTAGGTGCGGCTATTGGTTCTGCATTATTTGACCTCTTTGGTGGACATACGCAATACATTGTATTCTCTTTCTTTATTAAAGGTATTGCAGGTCTTATTGTAGGTGGTATGACAGCAGGTTACTTGCCACCATCCATTACAAAGCCGACAGCATCCTTTACACGCATTTTGATTGCTCTTATTATTGGTACAATTTGGACTGCATTTGGCTATTTCTTAGCATGGTGGTTTGTTCTTGAAAGTGCAGCCGTAGCAGCTAGCAAAATTCAATACTCCTTAATTACAAGTGCTGCAGGTATTGTGGTGGCTATTATATTGACACCAAAACTACAAAAGGTAGTACGTAGATTATTTACAAAAAACTAATAGAGAATAATTTAAATCGCATCTTATTTCTCTAAATAGTAAAAGGGCGCTTATTAGCATATATATAAGCTAATGAACGCCCTTTTATTTTCATTTTATATCATTTGTTTATTGATTTTGTTTATGGCATTAAAAGTTACAAAGGTCGTTTAGGTTTTCTGCCATGGTAGGATGAGTGAAGATTTGATTTTTGAAGTATGTATATGGAATGTTGTTATCCATAGCCATTTTAATGAGATTAATCAACTCTTCAGCACCTTGAGAATAAAGTGTAGCACCGAGGATTAAATCGTTATCTGCATTTACTACAATTTTAAAAGCACCTTTTAAATAGTCGTTTACATGAGCTCTTGGCATGGTGGCTACGAGCATTTCTTTAGTTTTAACTGTATAGCCTTTGTTGATAGCATCTTCTTCTGTGAGACCTATACGAGCCAGTGGCGGTGTTAAAAATGTTGTGTAAGGAATATTTTTGCGATCTTTTAATGTGTATTGGCCATTTCCTGTAAGTGCACCAAATACAATGCGGAAGTCATCGAGAGAAATATACGTAAATTGAGGACCACCGTTTACATCGCCTACTGCATATACGCCAGGAACGGAGCTTTCACATGTATCATTCACTACGATAGCGCCGCGTTCGTTAGTAGTAATATCCGTATTTTCTAAACCGATGTTAGCTGTATTTGGTTTGCGACCTGTAGCATATAAAACGGCATCAAATGTATAGTTTTGACTGTTTGCAGTAATAACAGGTTTGTTGCCATCATTAGATACAGAGTTTAATGTTATATCGTTAAGAATAGTAATACCTTGCTCAGTCAAGTACTCGTTAGCTAATTCTTGTACAATCGGTTCCTCCCGTTTTAAGATGCTAGATTCAATATTAAATACGGTTACCTTTGTACCTAGTTTAGCATATAGGCTGGCAAATTCAAGGCCGATAGGACCAGCACCGATAACACCTAGTGTATTTGGTTGAGGCGATAATTGTTGAATTTCTGTGCTGTTATAGAAGCCTGTTGCTGCGCTGATGCCATCAATGTTAGGCTTAATCGCTACAGCACCAGTGTTAATAATAATTGTTTCACTAGATAAGATGATTTTGTCTTCCCCAGCTGTAACGGCGATTTCTTTATTACTAATGAATTCACCATGTCCAGTATATACATCGACATGTTCATTAGTATCTAACATAGCGAAGTTTTTATTGCGTAAACGAGATGTAACTACCTCGCGTTGGTTTAATACTTGATCGTAAGATAAGCCTTTTGATGCGGCTATAATCATCGTTTTAGTTGGGATACATGCGATATTAATACATGTGCCACCATACATGAGTGGATTTTCTTCAATCATAGCTACGGCTTTGCCCATGGAGCCCAATTTAGCTGCTAATGTTTTACCGGCTTTGCCGAAACCTAGGACGACAAGATCATAATGTTTGGTATTCATACAATACCTCCTATTTTTTATATTGAAAATATTAGATGTGTTTATTATAACATATTACAGTAGATATAAAAGTAAAATATGAAAATAATTCTCTATAATTTAGATGTTAAGTATTTCTACTTGACACATCTTTTTTTATGCTGTAGTATATGTAAAGTAATATGACTTGACAGTGATGGAGGTGGCGAAATGGAAGAACGAGTACTTATCAGTTTACTCCTTGATTTCTATGGGCCATTGTTGACGGATAAGCAACGCATGTCCTTACAACTTCACCACGAAGATGATATGTCCCTTGGAGAAATTGCTGAGGAGCTTGGCGTATCTAGGCAAGCTGTACATGATAATTTACAGCGTGCACGTCATATTTTAAATGACTATGAATCTAAATTACACTTGGTGGCTCAATATGAGGCACGAGAGCAAGTGATAAGTGAATTAAAAGATACGTTGCCAGCGGATGTGCTTTCACAATCGCGGGTACAACAATTATTGACGCAAATGGAGGGATAATATGGCATTCGATAGTTTGTCAGAAAAACTGCAAGACGCCTTTAAATCCTTAAAAGGTAAGGGCAAAATTACAGAAGAAGATGTCAATCTTGCGTTGCGTCAGGTACGAACTGCTCTCTTAGAAGCGGACGTAAACTTTATGGTGGCGAAAGATTTCGTTAAATCCATTAAAGAAAAGGCCCTTGGTGAAGAGGTGTTCGGATCCTTGAACCCAGCTCAAACGGTTATTAAAATCGTTAATGATGAGTTGACAGCTCTCCTAGGTGGTACGCAAAGCCGTATCATGATTTCCAGTAAGCCTCCAACAATTATTATGCTTGTTGGTTTACAAGGTGCTGGTAAAACGACTACGGCTGGTAAATTGGCTGTATACCTTCGCAAACAAGGTAAACATCCAATGCTCGTAGCCGCTGACGTATACCGTCCAGCAGCGATTAAGCAATTGCAAGTAGTAGGTAAGCAAATCGATATCCCTGTATTTGCTGATGAAACACCAGGAGCTAATCCAGTAGATATTGCGCGTCGTGCCGTAGAGCAAAGCACGCATATGTTGAAAGATGTTGTTATCATCGATACAGCAGGTCGTTTGGCTATAGACGAAGTTCTCATGGACGAGTTGTCCAACATTAAAGCTGCTGTTCGACCTCATGAAATTCTACTCGTTGTAGACTCTATGATTGGTCAGGACGCGGTGACGACAGCACAAACGTTTAATGAAAAATTAGGCGTTGACGGTGTTATCCTTACTAAACTCGATGGTGATGCGCGCGGTGGTGCTGCATTATCCATTAAGGCTGTAACCGGTTTGCCAATCAAGTTTACGGGCGTAAGCGAAAAAATGGATGGTTTCGATGTATTCTATCCAGACCGCATGGCTTCTCGTATCCTCGATTTAGGGGATTTCAAAACTCTTATTGAAAGCGTACAAGGCGCTATTGATGAAGAAGAAGCTCGTGAAATGGCGCAAAAAATGGCGAAAAACAATTTCACCTTAGATGATTTCTTGAAACAGATGAATCAGGTGAGAAAGTTAGGACCATTGCAAAATATTATTGGCATGTTACCAGGCATGGGTCAAATTAAGGATCAATTAAAAGACCTTGATTTGAATAGTAAAGAAGTACGTCGCATTGAGGCTATCATCAAATCTATGACGGCTGCAGAACGACAAGATCCAAATATTTTAAATGGTTCTCGTCGTAAGCGTATTGCGATGGGGTCAGGTACACAAGTACAAGACGTCAATCGCTTATTAAAACAATTCGAAGAAGCGCGGAAGATGATGAAGCGTTTACAAGGATTGCGTGGCGGTAAGGGTGGCTTCCCTGGAATGCCAAAATTACCGTTTATGTAATACATGGACAGGGGCGCTGAACCTGTCCAGCACATCATTATAAGGAGGTGAATCCCACATGTTAAAAATTCGTTTGACCCGTTTAGGTGCTAAAAAAGCTCCTTTCTACCGTATCGTAGTTGCTGACTCACGTGCTCCACGTGAAGGTCGTCCTGTTGACACAATTGGTCAATATGATGCTACTAAACAACCAGCTATCGTTAATGTAGACGAAGAAAAAGCTTTGGCTTGGTTAGCTAAAGGTGCTCAGCCTACTGACACTGTTCGCTCCTTGTTCAAAAAACAAGGCGTTATGCAAAAATTTGCAGACGCTAAAAAGTAATTAATAGAGAGGCATACTGTGATGATAGAATTAATTTCATTAATTGCGAAATCATTAGTGAAGCAGCCTGATGCCGTTTCTGTTACCATGGTCCAAAAGGGCAATGTTGAGGTCTATGAACTTCATGTAGCTCCAGAGGATATGGGTAAAGTCATCGGAAAACAAGGTCGAATTGCAAAAGCAATTCGCTCTGTGGTGAAAGCGGCGGCTATTAAAGAGAACAAAAAGATATCTGTTGATATTGTCTAAAAGGGGAGTGTTCCAATGGAAGAAATGACATTACGTGTCCCTGTAGCAGTAAAAGCAAAAGTAACAGAAGATTTGAAAGCGAAAATTGTATCCGATCTTGAAACTCGCCTTGATATGGTGAATAAAGATTTGGAAGCAATTGAGTTTCAAGCTCAACGTATTTTAGCTGATGCAGCTAAAGTTGATGCGACAAGTCTTACTGCAATTCGTCAACAAATCGACGAAGAGAAAAATAAACGCTTGGCTTTCAAAGAAGAAGTAACAGCTAAATTGAAAGACGCTCAAGAATTGACATTGGGGACTGAAATTCCTCAAGGTACATTAGAGCAAACAGTTACCGTTAAAATCGGGGATAATTTGGATGCCATGATGGGCGCTGAAATCCTATTAGAAGACGGTAAAATCGTTGCGTTTCGTCAATAATGAAGCCTAACGATTTCATCACTATAGGTGTTATCATCGCCCCGCACGGCGTGCGGGGTGATCTTCGTATTATGCCTAGAACCGATTTTCCAGAACGGTTCATGCATATGGATGCCTGTTACATCGATGGTAAAGAATACCACGTTGCATCCGCACGATTTCATAAACAATTCGTATTAGCTTCGTTTAAGGAAATTCCTGATCGCAACACCGCTGAATTATTCTCTAAGAAAGAGATTCAAGTACGTCGTGAAGATTTGGTAGAATTACCAGAAGGCCGTTACTATATCTTTGATATGATTGGCCTTGAGGTGCAAGATACAAAGGGCAATGTACTTGGTACATTGACGGATGTATTACAACCGGGAGCTAATGATGTATATGTGGTTTCCAAAGAAGGGGAACCAGATCAATTGTTTGCAGCCATTGATGATGTTATCATTGACATCGATATGGACAAACGCATGATGATCGTTGATCCGCCTGAGTGGGTATAATCCATTTAGGCGGTTTTTTTATATCTATTTATAGGTGTCTTATGATAGAATTAATTATAAGATAGCTATATATAGATATATGATAATAATAAGTGTATTCGGGGGAGGCCTGTTGTGAAAATAGATATTATATCCTTGTTTCCAGAGTTTTTTGATGCCTTCTTTAGTCATTCCATCATAAAACGAGCCATAGAGGCGGGACGGCTAGATATGGCTGTGACGAATCCGCGCGATTTTAGTCATAATAAACATGGACAAGTGGATGATACACCGTATGGTGGTGGGGCCGGTATGCTCATGATGGCGCCTCCTATTTTTGAGGCCGTAGAATCTGTTGCCTCTAACTATGATAGTGCTATTAATGGCAACTATGAAACGGATGAGATGTGTGATGAGATGAGCCTCATTGGTAATCCTAGTGAAAGTATACGTCGTCGCATTGTATTTATGGGTCCTACGGGTCAACCTTTCACACAGGAGAAGGCTAGAGAACTAGCAACTTATGATCAACTGATTCTCGTATGTGGCCATTATGAAGGTGTTGACTATCGTGTAGAGGAGCATCTAGTAGATGAAACCATTTCCATTGGTGACTATGTGTTAACAGGTGGCGAGTTACCTGCTATGGTCGTAGCTGATGCGGTGGCTCGTATGATTCCTGGCGTATTAGGGGCTGCTAGTGGGGCTCAAGAGGATTCATTTTATGAGCCCCTTTTAGAATGTCCGCAATATACAAAGCCTCCAGAATTCAGAGGGTGGACTGTACCGGATGTTTTACGCAGTGGTCATCATAAAAATATTGCCACATGGCGTCAAAAGGAAGCACTAAAACGGACACGATTGTTGCGTCCTGATTTGTTGGAACGACCATTAACAAAAGAGGAAATTAAACTTTTAAAAGCAATTGTTGAAGAAGAGTCTAGGCTATGAATTTTAAATGTTATGATGTTGTAGAGATTCAGGGAAAGCGATACGTAGTTACTGAAGTTATCTCCTATCAAGAATTCATCATAGAAAAGACAGTGAATTATACTCTTAATGATGAAATGTATAATAATGAATTAGGTACTCATAAAGGGGCTAAGAATTGGACCGAATATGGTCTTATGCCAGTGGATGGTGAAGATAAAAAATGGCTCACCATTGTAAATGGGGAAAAAGACTATTGTACCTTTTCAGAGACTATTTTACGTTCAACGCCGCCTAAAGGATATAAAATGTACGATAAAGGCTTACAACGCGTCATGTCTGTTAAGGGCGAAAGTAAAGCTAGAAGCGGTGATAAGGCCGATTATAAAGAATATAGAACGATTAAAAATGATAAGACCTATGTATTCTTTATTGAGGACTGGCATGGTGGTTTGACGGATCAGGCTCAAGGTGAGCGGATTCGTTTGTCTGATGTACATCGACGGCGAGATCAGGCTGCTCAAGCAGTGAGTAAAAAGATTCGTAATGCAGCGCGCAGAAAAGAATGGACACGATTGGGTCTGAGTTGGGGAATCATTTTATTTTTTTTGGGATATTTGTTTATAGGAGATATGACTTGGCATGAACTGCGTGATGAAGTAGGATTCCCATATACCATGGAAGAGCGCATTAAAGATTCCTATTATTATGAACCGCAAGGCACGAAAGACGGTTTGATGGTATATACGTCAAAGCAAGATCCTAATGCAACGGCTATCGATCTTATCGATGCTGTGTATGGCAAGGTTTATACCATTAAACAAGATACTAAGTCCTCTGAGCGATGGATTGTCATTTATACGACTAAAGAGGTATCTGTTATTAGTGTGGTTAATGGCACTACGTATGTTGAAGTGGGGCAATTAAAAAACTTGTCAGATTCGGAGAATACACGTATAGCGACTATTAGAAATGACAGTGAAATATTGTTACGATATGCGTATATGGTGGAATTAAAGAATAAGCAGGGACGTAAGACGTTATCAAATATAATAAAAGATTGAGATAGTATTGATTTCAGTTACGAAATCAAACGAAGGAATATTGTATGTATGAACCAAGTAAGAATACTGTTTACATAGCCATAGCCTTTACATCTATAGCAGCTCTTGTAGGTGTTTATTCCTATTGGGATGATATTAGTTATGCTCTATGTGATGTGGTCAAACCAGAAGCGAATAATGGGGAAGTACGGCTCGTTGATGATGAAGGTAAAAGCTATACCTTGATTAATCACGGTGATGGAAAAGAAACGGCACTCTATGATGATGCAGAAAAATCTGTTACCTTTCATCGTGATGAGAAGGGTGATATTATATGGGATGCAGGCTTAGCCAGTTTGATTCCGACTTTGGCGGTAGGTTACTATGCGTTCCATGGCTTTTCAGCTCCAACGGCATATATGGATGCACCTAGTATGACCTATCGCGCTACATCACCTCTTACACCTTTTGATGCAAGTACAGGCGCTAGTAAATCTAATAGTGCAAGAGTGGCTAGAACTATTAATGAAATGACTAGAAATCGTTACAATACTAAAACAAGTAATCGAGCACATAGAATTGGTGAAAAGTATGGCTTTGGTAGTGTAGGGGCTCGAACTTCGAGCGGTGCCTCTTAATGAAAGGATGAACAATGAAATCCTATATTGATGAGCTTGATAGAAACATATTTAATTTCGTAGAATATGAAGGGTATGATGATCGGTATCCTTCCTTGTCTATGCAGGCCTTTTCATCCGACTTTTACGATGAAATTCGCCATGCTTCACGTAGATTATTTCAAATATTTTGTAAAGCTGCAAAAGTATTTCAAATGGCACCAGATGACTTTGCTCGAAATATGGATATGCCAGATAATTTAATTCCTTATTTACATAAGTCGAATGCCTTAGGGTTACCGACGTGGTTATCACGCTTTGATTTTGTTCTCGATGTAAATGGCAATTTGCAGATGGTAGAACTTAATGCAGATACGCCATGTTTTCTTATTGAAAGCTATTATGCCAATGAAGTGGCAGCTAATTATGTAGGACGAAAACATCCTAATATAGAATGCCGAAATGAATTACATACATTTTTAAAGCGCATGTATGACGCTGTTTTATCTGCTAAGTATGGTAGAAACCAATATGAATCTATGCGGGTAAATAGAGAGAGCCTACCTAAGAATCCCTTTGTATTCTCTTGTTTTCATGATTATTTTGAAGACTACGGTACAACACAATTCCTTATGAGGGAATTAAAAACAGCCTGTCCTGAGGCAGATACGCGATTCATATCCTTTTATGATATGAAGATTGATGATGAGGGCATTCCTTTAGAAGATGGTAGTCATGCGACTCTATTGTATCGATTGCATCCCATGGAACTTTTGATTGATGAACAAACACTAGATGGCGAACCTTTGGGTGAAATGTTCTTAGATTTGTACGAGGATGATACATTTGCTCTTTTTAATCCGCCAGAGTCCATTATTCTACAAAATAAATCCTTTATGTCTTTAGTGTATGCGTTGTATTTAACAGATCAATTTTATACGAAACCGGATCGAGATATCATCGAGCGTTATTTGGCACCATCCTATTTTGAAAATGATTTTTCAGCTCTTGATGATGGCCTTTATATTCAAAAGGAAATTTGGGGCCGTGAAGGAAGGCATGTACAAGTTGTTCAAAAGCGTGGTGATACATCTGAGCTTTACATGGAAAAGCTAGTTGATAACTATGACGATATCGTTTGTCGTGACAGTAAAAAGGTTATGTATCAAGACTTTATACAGCAGAAACGTTTTACTCATACAGTGGATTGTGGAGTGAAAGATGGATTTTTAACCTTATCCTGTTTTATGCTTGGCGATCAAGCCTCCGCGGTAGGGTGTCGTTTTTCCCCAGAGGAGATAGCTGGTACAGAAGCATACTTTGTACCATTACTAATAGAGTAAGAGAAATACTATGTAATTTTTGACCATATAGAGTATGGTTAAACGAAGGATAATAGGTGTACTTCGCAGCAGTTGTGGTTATGTCTACTTTAGAGAGGGTGCGTATGGAGTTTAATTGTTATGATGTCTTAGAGGTTCATGGCAGCCGTTATGTAATCACTGAGAAAATTAAATATATAGAGATTATTCCAAAAGCAGATAAGGAACAATCCTATAGGGGCCAGCCGTCTATGACAAAATCACCTGGTGATTATTGGCATGAATATGGACTAGAGGCTGTTGAGGGAATCGATAAAATATGGTTAACCATTGAGTATAATGATAATGAATGGTGTACCGTATCTAGAACATCCTTTCATACACGGCCGGGGAAAGATTTTACATTACATCAAATCGGTTTAGAAAAGGTTGTCGATGTGGATGGTGAAAGTGGTGCCTCCGTAGGGGACCGCGCAGGATATCGAGAATATCAGCTACCTTGTGAAGGCGGTGCTAGTGTATTCTTTGAAGAAGAGTGGTTTGAAGGTAAAAAAATGTTTGCCGAAGGATCACGAGTGCCCTTGGTGAACATTCGTCTTTGTAATGATGCAGCCGCTCAAGCTATTAAGCAAAAGATGCGTAACAAATCAATGAAAAAGAGGTTTGGATCTATTGCTGTTGGCGTGGGGTATGGTGTACTATTTTTACTATTTCTATTTTGGTCGGACAATGATTTGTCTTGGCATAGTATACGCGATATGTTTGGAGTGCCTTACACGGCAAAAGAACATATGCATGACACATCTGCATATTATACAAAAACAGATTTGGATAGCGACTATGTATACACGTCTACACTAGATCCTGTTAGTACCGCATTAGACTTGATTGATTCTGTGAATGGTGATATTAAGAATGAGCGGGATAACTTAGAAGAGGGACATGAAGTTATTGTATTTTATTCTGGGGACTTGGTGTATCTCATCACTAATACGGATGGACAAACTAGGGTTAAGGTATGTGAACAATCAAAATTAACACAAGAGGATTGGAAAATTATTGATCGTACATTAATCAGCTCTCATATTCTCGATAACTATGCGACCATGGTTCGACTAGGGGATAATACGGGACGCGAACGATTGTATCCTACCAGCAACTCTAACAACACATCCAATACAAAATTATATTATTAGGAGGCTTATTATGATTTATATACCAGATGTATTATTGACAATTTTTTATGCTTGTTTTGGTATTATACTGATGTTAACGGCGAACACGGTTATCGATTTCTTCGTGCCTGGAAAATTTAGTGAAGAAATTAAGCGTGGTAACTGTGCTGTGGCGTGGCTTTCAGCGGGATCATTTATCGGTATCGGTGAAATTTTGCGCGCTGTTATTATGTCACCAGCCGTGACTACGGCTGATACGTCCCTGTTACATGGCATTGTAGCCAGTGTTGTATACGCTGTGCTAGGTATTATACTATTTGTAACGGGTTATATGTTTATCAATATTTGGCATCGTAAATATAAATTATCCGAAGAAATTATGCGTGGTAATACAGCGGCTGGTATTCTTGTATTTGGCATTTTCGTTGGTCTTGCTCTTGTTATTAGCGGTGCTGTGCACTAAGGGAGCGTTTTATGTATAAGCCAAGTAAGAAAACCATATACCTTACAGGTGCTTTCGCCGCAGTTGCTGGTCTTGTAGGTGTGTATTCATACTGGAACGATATCTCCTATGCTGTGTGTGATAAGGTTTATCCAGAGGCAAATGAAGGGGAGGTTCGATTAAAGGATAGTCAAGGTAATCGGTATTCTCTTTTAAACCATGGCGATGGAAAAGAAACCGCCTTGTATGACGATAATCGTTCAGTTACCTTTCACCGTGATAATGGTGGAAACTTAGTGTGGGATGCTGGTTTGGCAAGTTTGTTACCAACTATTGCAGCTGGGTATTATATGTTTCATGGGTTTAATCCTCCTACGGCACGTATGGATGGACGAACTATGACATATCGCGCGGTATCGCCATTAAAACCGTATGAACAACCTAATGAATATACGTCATCAGGATCAACTATACATGGCTATGGAGGTGGAAGAACCTTTCGTAGTTATGAGAACAATAGAAGTAAGAAAGCATCATCTATAGGGCAAAAGTCTGGTTTTGGTAGTGCTGGTGCACGGTCTAGTGCTTCATAATGGATGCGATGATACTATATGTTGATGGAAGTTGTTTAGAAATTAGGAGATTTAGCATTGGCAAATTTATATATTGGGCTCGTTCATTATCCGATTATGAATAAGCATAAAGATGTGATAACGACGGCCATTACCAATTATGATATTCACGATATTGCACGCGCATCTATCACCTATGATGTATCTAAATATTTTGTGATTCATAATATACCAGCTCAACGAGAGTTAGCGGCTACCATTATGGAACATTGGAAATCTGGTTTTGGTAGTACCTATAATCCGGACAGAAAGGATGCTTTCACAGGCGTTGAACTCGTTAATTCTATCGCTGTTGCGGTGCGTACTATCGAGGAACTGGAAGGGGTAAAACCAATCGTAGCAACTACCGATGCTAGAACTTATGATAATACAATTTCCTATGCACGGATGCGTGAACACCTTGAAAATGAGGGCCGCCCTGTGTTAGTATTATTTGGTACCGGTTATGGTATGACAAAAGAAACGATGGAAAGCTTTGACTATATTTTAGAACCTATATATGGCCATGGTGAATACAATCATTTATCTGTGCGTAGTGCCGTTTCAATCATCTTGGATCGATTACGGGGCGAAGCATGGTGGAATAAATAGGAGGCGTCTATGTCAGGACATTCAAAATGGGCAAATATTAAACATAAAAAAGGTAAAACCGATGCATTGAAGGCTAAATTGGCTACGAAAATCGGTCGTGAAATTACCGTAGCAGCACGTATGGGTGGTGCGGATCCAACAGGTAATATGCGCTTGAAATTGGCTTTACAAAAAGCTCGTGAAAACAATATTCCTAAGGATAATATTCAACGTGCCATCGATAAAGGCGTTGGCGCTACGGATATGAACGCATACGAAGAAATCGTATATGAAGGTTATGGTCCTGCCGGTGTTGCTGTTACCGTAGAGGTTATGACGGATAATCGTAATCGTGCGGCTGCCGATGTGCGCCATGCCTTCTCCAAACAAGGTGGTAATCTTGGTGAAAGCGGTTGTGTAGGCTGGATGTTTAAATCTAAAGGCGTATTCGTTATCGATAAAGAAGGTCACGATGAAGATGAATTGACATTGTTGGCTCTTGATGCGGGTGCAGAAGATCTTAAAGCGGAAGATGATGTATTTGAAATCTATACAACACCAGAAGATTATGATGCAGTAGAACAAGCCTTGGCTGATGCGGGTATAGAAACTGAAGTGGCGAAGATTACCATGATTCCAGATACAACTATCGAATTATCTGGTGACGATGCTGAAAAAATGCAAAAAATGCTCGATGTTTTGGATGACCTTGATGATGTACAAAACGTATATCACAATGGTATTTTGCCAGACGACGAAGAAGAATAATAGAAACAGGGAGTGCTCTAGGAGCACTCCTCATTTTTTGTCTTCCTCTAGTTTCTCCTTGTAAAAAGGTAATAAAAATATCGTGATTTCATGAATTTCGATGTTCTAATATGCTATAATAAAATAGATTATGAGTGTTACGAGGTAAGCTTTGGCTTATCTCATTTTTAAACTGAGGGGGATGGAGTGCGGATTATAGGAATCGACCCAGGTACGGCAATTTGTGGCTATGGCATTATTGACGTGCAGGGAAGCAAGCTAACGCCAGTAGCCTATGGGGCTATTACGACCCCGAAGGAGCTAACGGATGCACAGCGTTTAGAAATCTTATTTAATGATTTAAGCGATATTTTAGAGGAATATAAGCCGGATAAATTTGGTGTAGAAGAACTCTTTTTTAATCGTAATGTAACGACGGCGATTAAGGTAGGTCAAGCGCGTGGGATTATATTGCTGGCCGCAGAGCAACAGAGAATACCTATATATGAATATACGCCATTACAAATTAAACAGGCTGTTACCGGTTATGGTAAGGCCGATAAAAATCAGGTTATTTACATGACCATGAATATTTTGGGGATTCGTGAGAAAATTAAGCCCGATGATACGGCGGATGCATTAGCAGTTGCCATTTGTACGGCGCATAGTTCTCACCAAGATAGATTGATGAGGTTAATTAAATGATTGGGTATGTACGAGGCATTGTAACACATCTATTCAAGGAATCTTGTTATGTAGATGTACATGGTGTAGGGTACCGTGTGTATGTGCCAACCACTACACGACAACAATTAATAGAGGGGCAAGAGGCCACATTGTTTACCTATCTCAATGTTCGGGAAGATGCGATGCAACTATACGGATTCTGGACAGAGGATGAGTACGAACTTTTTATTCTGCTCATTTCTGTTTCTGGGATTGGGCCAAAGGTAGGCTTAGGCATATTGTCAGGCATGACGCCAGAGGCTTTCAAATTGGCTGTTATTAATGGTCAGGTACAACAATTAACAAAATTACCGGGTATAGGGAAAAAGTCGGCAGAGCGTCTTGTCCTAGAATTAAAGGATAAGTTAGTGAAGATGACTCAGATTAGTGTTGAAACACCTTCAGCCATCCAATCAATTGGTGTTACTCATAGCGGACCGAGCGGGGAGGCGATTGAGGCACTGGTATCATTAGGATATGCGCAAAAAGATGTGGAAGCACTAGTTGAATCCTTAAACGATGGTTCAAAAGATGTATCTGCATTGATAAAAGCTTGTTTAGTTGAACTTGGGAAAGGACGTTAGCCATGAACGAAGAAGTACGCCTCGTAGGCGGCGGTGATCGAGAAGAGGACGTATGGCAATATAGTCTTCGACCTAAGTATTTTAATGAGTATATTGGCCAACGAGAGGCTAAGGATAATCTGAATATTTATATTCAAGCTACTAAACAGCGTGGTGAAGCCTTAGATCATGTTCTGTTATATGGTCCTCCAGGGCTAGGTAAGACCACATTAGCTGGCATTATTGCTAATGAGCTGGGTGTTAATTTTCGTATAACATCAGGTCCTGCTATAGAAAAGGCCGGAGATTTAGCTGCTATTTTGACGAATCTTGATGAACATGATGTTTTGTTTATCGATGAGATTCATCGACTTTCACGAAGTGTAGAAGAGGTATTGTACTCTGCTATGGAGGACTATGCCTTGGATATCATCATCGGCAAGGGACCAAGTGCGCGTTCCGTCCGCATTGATTTACCAAAGTTTACGTTGGTTGGTGCGACGACACGAGCTGGGGCATTGGCTGCACCATTGCGTGATCGATTCGGTATCGTGAGTCGATTGGAATATTACAAACAAGAAGAATTAGAATTTATCGTAACTCGTGCAGCGGATATTTTGAATATCGGCATTGAGCAGGCTGGTGCTAGTGAAATAGCTCGTCGCTCGAGAGGAACACCGCGTATTGCGAATCGTTTGTTGAAACGGGTTCGCGATTTTGCACAAGTTGTGGGGAATGGCGTTATTACTGCGGATATTGCAGATGAAGCGCTAAAACGTCTACATGTGGATAAGATGGGACTTGACCGCATTGATAGACGAGTGTTGAAGTGTATTATTGAAAATTATGATGGTGGCCCTGTGGGGATAGAAACAATAGCGGCTGCTGTCAGTGAAGAGAGAGATACCATCGAAGATGTGTATGAACCATATTTGATGCAATTGGGATTTTTAGGTAGAACACCGCGGGGGCGTGTGGCTACTAAATTGGCTTATGATCATCTAGGTATTTCGCAAACAGGGAAATAAAATGAAAAAGAAACAATTACCATTAATGATTATGACAACATTATTGTTAGGCATTCATAGTTTTGCAACTGTTGAGGCTGCACAGGTAGTAGGTAAATCGGGAACAAAACCTGTTGTAGCTAAATCATCAACAATGGTGTCGGGAAAAACTCCTGTAAAAGCTGTGCGTGGAACTATTGGAAAATCCACGTTTAAACCGCTTGTTACAAAACCGGTGCCAAAGGTTACTGCATCTACGACTATTAGACCTAAAGTTACAGCAACTACAACTGTTAAACCTAAGGTTACTGCACAATCAAACGTAAAACCAAAGGGTACGACCGTAGCCAATGCAAAACCAAAGGTTGCTAATACTACTGCTGTAAAACCGAAGATTACAACTTCTACTACAGCATCTCGTGCAACGGCTGCAGTGGTGACGAAGAATCAAGTAGAACAAGTAACAACGCGCGTTCGTGTAGAAAATACACCGGACGTTCGCGTTTTACTTGGATCTCGTCGTCAAGATGCCTCCGTATCGAGTGCAAATGGTGTAACCGTTCTTACTAGCAATAATGGTAAGGTTGGTAGTCATAAGGTTATATCCGTAGGTGTACGAGGCAATAAGATTGCTGTTAATGGCAAAGCTCTTGATTCTGTTGTCACATTAAAACCTACGAGTGGTGACATTTTTACCTTTGAAGGTAAAGCGTATCGAGGGGCTCTTACATTGCGGGCCAATAATGGAGCTATGATGGTTATTAATGCAGTTCCATTGGAATCGTATTTATATGGTGTTGTTCCACAAGAGGCGATTCCATCTTGGCCAGCAGCGGCCTTAGAAGCGCAAGCTGTAGCGGCTCGTACGTATGCACTACATACGATGGAGCAAAATAAAAATCAGCTCTATGATGTGAGCACGTCTACAGATCATCAAGTATATGGTGGTGTGAGCGGTGAAACACAAAGTACTACGGCTGCTGTTAATCATACTAAAGGCGTTGTTATGCTATATAATAATCGTCCTATTAATGCCTTGTTCCATTCTGATGGTGGTGGCTATACCGAGGACAGTGTCAATGTATGGGGCAATGATATTCCGTACTTAAAAGGTGTTAAAGATTTTTCAAATAGCAATTCTAGTGCGTCAAATTGGACTGTATCCACAAGCCGTAGCGCTTTAGAGGGCAAGTTAAATGCTGCTAGTAAGGGAGTGGGTAAGTTGAAAAGTATTCAATTAACCCCATTGGGAAATCCTGGCAAGGCTACAGCCGATAGAGGCGTATCTGGGCGTATTAAATCGGCGACCTTCGTTGGTACTGCTGGTAAGGTTACGGTAAGCGGTGATGATTTGCGGGGCATGTTAGGTTTAAAGTCAACATTATTTGATTTTTATGTCAATCAAAATCCAGCAAGTTCAACCGGTAAGTCGTATCATACTTTCACAGGCAAGAATGATACAGTGTACATTAAAGGTCATGGGTGGGGCCATGGTCTTGGTATGTCACAATGGGGCGCCGCTGAAATGGCGAAACGAGCTGGTACGGGTGATACCAATTATTATCAAACAATTTTAAGACATTACTATAGTGGTATTACATTGAAAAAAATGTATTAAGGATAAGAATGAAAGTTACAGATTTTGATTATGATTTACCAGAGGAGCTTATTGCTCAACATCCTGTAGAGCCTCGCGACACATCGCGCTTGCTTACATTGGATAAAATAACTGGTGAGTATACACATAAAGCGCATTTTTACGATTTACTTGATGAATTACAAGCAGGAGATGTCCTCGTGTTTAATAATACGAAGGTTATCCCAGCTCGATTATATGGTCAACGAGAGGGTTCCGGTGGCAAGGTGGAGGTTTTATTACTTACACCATGTGGAGAAAATCGCTGGGAATGTCTCGTTAAACCAGGTAAGAAATGTCCGATTGGACAGGTCATCGTGTTTGATGATCGGTTGAAAGCAACTGTGCTAGATAAAACCGATTTTGGCGGTCGTATCGTGGAATTTACCTGCGATGGTGTATTTGATGATATTATTCAAGAAATTGGTGAAATGCCATTACCACCATATATTCATGAAAAACTTGAGGATAAGGATTGCTATCAAACTGTGTATGCAAAGGAAAAAGGATCTGCTGCGGCTCCAACAGCGGGACTACACTTTACACCGGAACTATTAGAAAAAATTAAAGCTAAAGGTGTAGAGCTCGAGTTTGTTACCCTTCATGTTGGTTTAGGTACCTTTAGACCTGTATCCGTAGAAACTATTGAAGATCACGATATGCATAGCGAATTCTACAGCGTATCTGAAGATACAGCGCGTCGTATTAATGAAGCAAAATCTAAGGGTAAGCGTATTATTGCAGTAGGTACTACATCGATTCGCACCTTGGAATCAGCCTCTACTGATGATGGTATACTACATGCCACAAGTGGGTGGACAAAAATCTTTATCTATCCGGGCTATAAATTTAAGATGGTAGATGCATTGGTAACCAATTTCCATTTACCACAATCTACATTATTAATGCTCATTAGTGCACTAGCCGGTCGTGAACATTGTTTAGCAGCTTATAAAGCAGCTGTAAAAGAACGATATCGATTCTTTAGTTTTGGCGATGCTATGTTTATACGTTAGGAGATTCTATGCCGAGTATTACATATGAATTACAGAAAACATGTCCTCACACAGGTGCCCGTGCGGGATTGTTACATACGCCACATGGTACGTATGAAACACCTATGTTTATGCCCGTCGGGACACAGGCGACAGTAAAAACGATGACGCCAGAAGAGCTAAAGGCCATTGGGTCACAAGTGATTTTAAGCAACACCTATCATTTGTTCTTGAGACCTGGTCCTGAACTCGTAGAGGAAGCTGGTGGCCTTCATAAATTTATGAACTGGGATCAAGCAATCCTTACGGATAGTGGTGGTTTCCAAGTATTTAGCTTAGGCGATATGCGTAAGATTACCGAAGAAGGGGTAACATTTAGATCTCATATCGATGGATCTAAACAATTTCTTTCCCCAGAGGTGGCCACAAAAGTACAGGAACAACTTGGATCTGATATTGCGATGGCCTTTGATGAATGCATTCCTTATCCTGCAGAACATGATTATGCGAAACGCTCTACAGCGCGTACTACGCGTTGGGCACATCGATGTCAAGAGGCTCGTCATGCTCATGATAGACAAGGTATGTTCGGTATTGTGCAAGGCGGTATGTATAAAGACTTGCGCAAACAAAGTGCAGCTGAATTAGTGGCGATGGACTTTGAAGGATACAGCATTGGTGGTTTATCTGTAGGGGAACCACATGATTTGATGAATGAAATTCTCGAATATACAACACCGTTGTTGCCAACCAATAAAGCTCGTTATTTGATGGGCGTTGGTACAGCTGACTGTTTGGTAGAAGGGGTGGCTCGCGGTATTGATATGTTTGACTGCGTATATCCTACACGGGTTGCGCGAAATGGGATGGCCATGACTTGGCATGGGCGTCTTAATATTCGAAATGCTCAATATGCGCATGACTGGGGCCCTCTTGAAGAAGGTTGTCAATGTTATACATGTAAAAATTATTCTCGTGCTTATTTACGCCACTTATATAAGGCGGAAGAAATTTTAGCATTGAGACTTGTTACATACCATAATTTATATTTCTTATTAGAGTTTATGCGCCAGATGCGTAAAGCTATTTTAGAGGATCGATTCCCTCAATTTAGAATGCAATTTTGGGATAACTTTAATAAATAATATAAAAAAACTAGTCAAATTCATTTTGAATAGATATACTTATAAAGATAAGATGAATTTTAGTGAGGAGGATTACCCATGGGTGATATCGAACAAATTTTACAAACTAGCTGGCCAATCCTTTTGATGGTCGTAATTTTTTATTTCTTGTTGTGGCGTCCACAAAAGAAACAACAAAAAGAACGTACTAATTTGTTGAGCAGCTTGAAAAAAGGCCAAAAAATTGTAACTATTGGTGGTATCTATGGCGAAATTATCGAACTTGATGATGAAAAAGTTAAGGTACAAGTAGCGGAAAAAGTAGAAATGACATTTGCTCGTACTGCTATCGCATCCGTAGTTTCTAAAAAAAATAAGGAAACTAAGTAATGATAACAAAAGAAGCAGTGCGCCAGGCGTGCAAGTCCCAGCGCGCTGCTTTATCTATTGCAGATTGTGAATCTTGGGCACCTAAGCTATGTCATGAGATTGTTAAATTACCTCAGTATGAACAGGCACAATCGATTATGGCCTATTTAGCGATGCCTAAAGAAGCCAATTTGGATGATGTTATAGAACATGCTTTACAGGCAGGTAAACGCGTTTATGTACCTGTTTGTACTGATAAGACTACGATGATTGCTGTACGACTTCATAATCTTCACGATGTAGTGCATGGCGTCCTAAATATCCGTGTCCCAAAGGAGCCCTATGAAATCATAAACCCTAAGGATATTGATTTTGTGCTAGTGCCTGGTGCCGGATTTGATCGGCTTGGTGGTCGTATGGGAATGGGAAATGGTTATTATGATCGTTTCCTTAAGGAACTTTCACCATCGAACTATATCGGTGTCGCATGGGAAGCGCAAATTATGAAAAACCCGATTCCGATGGAACGCTATGATCAACGTATGCCCGCTATCGTTACAGAACAGGGTGTAATTCATGTTATTTAGAAGGGAGCAACGATTTTGAAAGGCAAGGCTATAGTTAAATTCTTAGTCGTTATTGCTGCAATTATTGGTTGTTTTGCGTATTTTATTGGACCTCTAGCTGGTTCATTAAAACAAGGCCTTGATTTACAAGGTGGTACGCATATTGTGCTAGAAGCAGAGGATACTGAGCATGGTACAGCTGATAATGATGCGGTAGAACGAGCAAAACAAATTCTTGAACGACGCATTAATGAAATGGGTCTGTCCGAACCTATTGTGCAACGGGAAGGGGCAAAACGTATTATCATTGAATTACCAGGTGTTAAAGATCCTGATGAAGCAATGAAACGTATCGGTAAAACAGCGGTCCTTGAATTTAAAAATGAAAAAGGCGAAACTGTTATGACCGGTGATGACCTAAAAGATGCAAAAGAGGAAATGGGTCAAAATAAACAACCTTTAGTTGCTATCGAGCTTAGTGATGAAGGGGCAAAGAAATTTGCTGATTTAACATCTAAAAATATTGGTCGTCATATTTCCATTACTCTCGATGGTGAAGTACTCACAAACCCTGTAGTACAACAAGCTATTACCGGTGGTAAGGCTACTATTTCTGGTAGTAAGTCCTTAGATGAAGCAAAAGATTTAGCAATTTTATTGCGTTCTGGTGCATTACCTGTAAAAATTAATGTCCTTGAAGTTCGTACTGTAGGTCCTTCTTTGGGTCAAGACTCAAAGGATAAATCCGTAGTAGCATTTGGCGCTGGTATTGCCATGATCATGGTATTCTTGCTTTTGCTCTATCGTTTATCCGGCTTTGTTGCCAATGTAGCATTGCTTGTATATGTTATGTTATTACTTCTCGTGTTAGGTAAAGGTTTTAATGCAACTATGACCTTGCCGGGCATTGCGGGTATTATCTTGTCTATGGGTGTTGCGGTAGATGCGAACATCCTGATTTTCGAACGTTTTAAGGAAGAGGTTTTCTCTGGTAAATCCATGCGTGTTGCTATGGAGGCTGGTTTTAAACGGGCTCTTTCTACAATCACTGATGCGAACGTATCCGTTATCATCACAGCTGGTATCTTGACAGTCTTAGGCTCTGGTCCGGTAAGGGGGTTTGCTATCAGCTTGGGCGTAGGTGTTGTTGTAAGTATGTTTACAGCGATTACTGTCAGCCATTTCTTGCTTCGCCTATTAATTGATTGTAACTTTACTAATCATCCATTCTGGTTTGGTGCTAATATCTCACCAAGTAAAAGTTCTGATGATTTTGCACCAAAATCTTTGAAAGGAGGTAAGCGCAAATGAGTTTCAACGTAATTAGACATCATCGTTGGTGGTTTGTGATTTCCTCCATTCTAGTAATCATTAGTTTAATTTCTATTTTTACAAAAGGCTTTAACTTTGGTATTGACTATACTGGTGGTACCATTGTAGAGGTTCAATTCACTAAACCTGTAGAGGTTAGCCAAGTTCGTGATGTATTGAAAACATTCGACCTTGAAAATGCACAAATTCAATTGTCTGGTGATACTGCAGAAACAGCAGGCGAAGATGTTATGATTCGAACTCGTAACTTGGAGCCAAGTGAAAGTGCAGCTGTAGTAGAAAAATTGAATAGTGATATCGGTGAAAACACAGTAAAACGTATTGAAACCGTTGGTGCTGTTATCGGCTCTGAAGTAACGCAACATGCGCTATTGAATCTTGTTATTGCCTTTGCTGTATTGGCGCTCTATATTTCTTATCGTTTTGAATATAGAATAGCCGTATCTGCATTGACTGCTATTTTCCATGATTTGATTATGGTATTAGGTGTATTCTCATTCTTCCAATTAGAAATCGATGCATCTTTCTTGGCGGCCATCTTAACCGTTGTAGGTTATTCCATGAACGAATCTGTAGTTATCTTTGACCGCGTTCGTGAAAATGCT
Organism: Veillonella sp. ICM51a; assembly: GCF_000524355.1. Classification (NCBI taxonomy): domain Bacteria; kingdom Bacillati; phylum Bacillota; class Negativicutes; order Veillonellales; family Veillonellaceae; genus Veillonella; species Veillonella sp. ICM51a. The sequence goes on along the minus strand of NZ_JAPX01000049.1, from coordinate 4,070 downwards.
CATACTCATAAACGTACTGATACATTTGAAGATTTGGCGAATGCTTCTATTGCACAAAGTATTCATCGTAGTATCTATACATTAGCTACTGTAATGTTTGCCTGTGTATCTCTATTTGTATTTGGTGGGGATACAACAAAAAACTTCGCTCTATGTATGATTATTGGTTTCGCCAGTGGTGCATACTCCTCCATCTGTGTCGCTACATCTTTATGGGTGCTCTGGAAAAATAGAAATAAGAACGATATTCGCAATCAATAATTTGATTGTTATGGTGAAAGCTATAAACCCTAATCGCATTTTATTGCGATTGGGGTTTTTCTTATGAGTAAGATCATTGTGATTCAAATAGAAATAACATACAATAAATACTATATAAGGTTTTAAGTAGAAAGAGTGATATAGTGAGTTCAGAACGTTTATGGAGTCCTGCTTTTATCAATTATGGTGTAAGTAGTGGCATTTTTTATATGACCCAATATGTCTTAGTGGCGGCATTGCCCATAATTTTAACAGCTGAATTAGGTGGCACCGCTTTAGATGCGGGATTGGCTATGACATACTTCCAAATCGGGACCATCTTATGTCGTCCTTTTGCAGGACGTTTAATTGATGGATTGGACAAACGCATAATTTTATTGATTTCATCTGTTTTATTCTTTATTATTATGGGGTTGTTTAATTTAACCACATCGTTACAAACGATTTTTGTGCTACGGGGTTTACATGGCGCTATATTTGCATTAGGTACTACTGTTATGGCAGCACTGGCCGTAGTTGTTTTGCCTGCTTCACGCAAAGGTGAAGGCATCAATATGTTTGCTGTATTCTCAAATATTGCTATGGTATTAGGTCCTGCTGTTGGCTTATATGCATTACAAGCCTATGGAAGTTCAGCGCTATATATATTTCTGACTATAATGACTGCGCTAGCTTTTATTTTGAGTAATGTCATTCGATTGCCAAAAGAGTTAGCTAAATCGAAACAAAAATCTTCTAAGGGATGGAGTATATCTCAGTTTATAGAGAAACGAAGTCTTCCTTGGGCATTAATGGGATTGTTTATAGGTTTTACATACTCTGGTGTTCTAGTATTTATTCCTATTGAATTGAATAGTATGAGAGCAGGTGTATGGGGGAGTGTGTTCTTTGCTTTGTTTGCGCTCATGATAATTATTAGCCGACCATTAGTAGGTAAAGTATATGCTAGATATGGATCACGGTTCGTCATCTATCCTGGTGTAGGCCTATTTATCGTAGGCCTCGCTATTCTTGGAGTGGTATCGACTCCGGTTGGGATTATTTGTACTGCGCCATTACTTGGGCTAGGCTATGGAGCAGCTCAACCTGCATTTCAAGCGTTAGCAGTTCAATCAGCACCAATAGAACGTGCAGGCGTTTCTACAGCCACATACTTTTTAGCACTTGATATAGCCGTCGGGGCTGGATCGGTTATCTTAGCCTTAATTGCAAATGCATTAGGATATCAATCTTTATATCAAATTACATCACTCATAATGATCATAGCATTGGCTTTATATCATTTTGTAATTCGTAAACACTCATATATAGCGGAATAAGCATTATAAAAAGCACGTATTTCTTATAGTATGTATGATAGTAAACTATCAAAATACTAGGTAAATACGTGTTTTTTATATGAAATAGTAATGATATAGTAACAAGCTACGTAAGGCAAAACATTGAATATAAATGAGTTAATAATGAAGTTGTAAAAAGTGGTGAAAAAGCGGTTGACGTTTTCTTTGTTTGTGATATACTAATACAAGTCGTTAGGACACAGCGTAATTCGGATGACAGCACATCATTAAAACCGTTGAATTTAATTCAAAAAGTTTTAAAAAAGTGCTTGACGAAATACTCTGAACTTGGTATTATAATCAAGTCGCTAGCGCACGACAGTGACTAGCAAACAGATCTTTGAAAACTGAACAATGATAGGTAATCAATCATATGATTGAACATATGCCAGAGTGCGGGTTTTGACATAGTCAAAACCAACCATAATTCAAAGTTACATACATGTAACGACAACAAATATTGAGCTACTCAAATAGCTTCAAGATATCTTGGAGAGTTTGATCCTGGCTCAGGACGAACGCTGGCGGCGTGCTTAACACATGCAAGTCGAACGAAGAGCGATGGAAGCTTGCTTCTATCAATCTTAGTGGCGAACGGGTGAGTAACGCGTAATCAACCTGCCCTTCAGAGGGGGACAACAGTTGGAAACGACTGCTAATACCGCATACGATCCAATCTCGGCATCGAGACTGGATGAAAGGTGGCCTCTATTTATAAGCTATCACTGAAGGAGGGGATTGCGTCTGATTAGCTAGTTGGAGGGGTAACGGCCCACCAAGGCGATGATCAGTAGCCGGTCTGAGAGGATGAACGGCCACATTGGGACTGAGACACGGCCCAGACTCCTACGGGAGGCAGCAGTGGGGAATCTTCCGCAATGGACGAAAGTCTGACGGAGCAACGCCGCGTGAGTGATGACGGCCTTCGGGTTGTAAAGCTCTGTTAATCGGGACGAATGGTTCTTGTGCAAATAGTGCGAGGATTTGACGGTACCGGAATAGAAAGCCACGGCTAACTACGTGCCAGCAGCCGCGGTAATACGTAGGTGGCAAGCGTTGTCCGGAATTATTGGGCGTAAAGCGCGCGCAGGCGGATTGGTCAGTCTGTCTTAAAAGTTCGGGGCTTAACCCCGTGATGGGATGGAAACTGCCAATCTAGAGTATCGGAGAGGAAAGTGGAATTCCTAGTGTAGCGGTGAAATGCGTAGATATTAGGAAGAACACCAGTGGCGAAGGCGACTTTCTGGACGAAAACTGACGCTGAGGCGCGAAAGCCAGGGGAGCGAACGGGATTAGATACCCCGGTAGTCCTGGCCGTAAACGATGGGTACTAGGTGTAGGAGGTATCGACCCCTTCTGTGCCGGAGTTAACGCAATAAGTACCCCGCCTGGGGAGTACGACCGCAAGGTTGAAACTCAAAGGAATTGACGGGGGCCCGCACAAGCGGTGGAGTATGTGGTTTAATTCGACGCAACGCGAAGAACCTTACCAGGTCTTGACATTGATGGACAGAACCAGAGATGGTTCCTCTTCTTCGGAAGCCAGAAAACAGGTGGTGCACGGTTGTCGTCAGCTCGTGTCGTGAGATGTTGGGTTAAGTCCCGCAACGAGCGCAACCCCTATCTTATGTTGCCAGCACTTCGGGTGGGAACTCATGAGAGACTGCCGCAGACAATGCGGAGGAAGGCGGGGATGACGTCAAATCATCATGCCCCTTATGACCTGGGCTACACACGTACTACAATGGGAGTTAATAGACGGAAGCGAAACCGCGAGGTGGAGCAAACCCGAGAAACACTCTCTCAGTTCGGATCGTAGGCTGCAACTCGCCTACGTGAAGTCGGAATCGCTAGTAATCGCAGGTCAGCATACTGCGGTGAATACGTTCCCGGGCCTTGTACACACCGCCCGTCACACCACGAAAGTCGGAAGTGCCCAAAGCCGGTGGGGTAACCTTCGGGAGCCAGCCGTCTAAGGTAAAGTCGATGATTGGGGTGAAGTCGTAACAAGGTAGCCGTATCGGAAGGTGCGGCTGGATCACCTCCTTTCTAGGGAGACATACACCGAGCCAAGAGCTTGGATGTCACTTAGGTCGACACTTTGGCACCTAACATTGTTCGGTTTTGAGAGATCTGTAAATGATTTCTCAATTTAATATGACGTATAAATTACGCGTTAATCTAGGCGCATGAGTTGAACGACGTCGCCACGTAATGGTAATTACGTAAGACAAGTGAAACGAATGCAACGACGAGTAACACGGAATTTATCGGCAGATTTGTTCTTTGAAAACTGCATAGAAGATAATTATTATATATTTGTAAGGTCATCTCTTAGAATTTCTAAGTAGGTTGACCCGAGCACATAGGAAATAATTCTCTGACTTATTGGTGACGTACATGAAAATGTACGGCTACAAAAAACGACAATGTATCTAATGCATGTCTAAAAATCTTAAATATGATTTT
>NZ_JAPX01000048.1:0-77485 GCF_000524355.1 Veillonella sp. ICM51a | reverse complement strand
AAAATAATGTTGGAAGTGACACCGTAGTGGTGTCACCCCAACATTTATTATAGAGCCAAAAAAAATGGATGTATATATCCGTTTAATAATAGATATATACATCCAAATAAATTGTATTTAATTTTATTCGACACGACCGCCCAAATAAGCTTCCATGACACGAGGATCATGTCGTACTTCATCAGCTGGACCAGACAATACCATTTTGCCTGTTTCCAATACATACGCATAATCAGCGATTTTCAATGCTTGACGGACGTTTTGTTCTACCAAGAGAACGGTGGTGCCTTCTGCACTAATTTCTTTAATAGTTTCAAAGATTTCGTTTACTACTAATGGTGCAAGCCCCATAGATGGTTCGTCTAGTAGCAATAACTTAGGACGGGCCATAAGAGCACGACCAATGGCAAGCATTTGTTGTTGGCCACCAGATAATGTACCACCTAGTTGATAGCTCCGTTCATCGAGAATTGGAAAGCGTTTAAATACCTTTTTAATGTCCGCTTCAATCTCATTATCATTGCGTATATAAGCGCCCATTTCAAGATTCTCGTAAACGCTCATATCTTGAAGAATTTGACGACCTTCAGGTACTAAGGAAATACCATTATGTACAATTTGATGAGTTTTATGTCCAGTAATGTCTTGACCCTCAAATAGCACCTTACCTGATGTAGGCTTTACAAGGCCCATAATAGTCTTCATTGTTGTCGACTTACCAGCGCCGTTGGCACCGATCAAGGATACGATAGACCCTTGTGGTACTTCTAAGCTAATGTCTTTTAAGGCTGTAATATGTCCATAACCAGCCACGATGTTTTCTAGCTTTAACATATTACACCTCCTCTTTACCTAAGTATGCTTCGATAACAGCCTCATTATTTTGAATTTCTTGAGGTGTACCTTCAGCAATCTTTTTACCAAAATTGAATACCACCAAACGGTCACAGATATTCATCATCAATTCCATGGCATGTTCAATTACGACAACAGTAATACCTAAGTCGCGAATTTTACCAATCAATTGGCGTAACGCTTCCGTTTCACTATCATTCATACCTGCTGCTGGTTCATCTAGCAAAATTAATTGAGGATGTGTAGCTAAAGCACGCGCGATTTCGAGACGACGTTGTTTGCCATATGGTAATGATGTAGCAACTTCTTCAGCATCTTCTTCAAGACCTACAAGTTTTAAAAATTCATAGGCAATGCCACGACAACGTTCTTCTTCAATACGTTGGCGTTTTGTTCTTAAGAAACTAGCAACGAAACCAGAACCAGTTCGACAATGCATACCAGTTAATACTGTTTCCAAAGCTGTCATATTGCCGAAGAGACGAATGTTTTGGAATGTACGAGCAATGCCCATTTCTACCGTTCTATGAGGTTTAATGCCTACAACAGACATACCATCAAATACAATTTCGCCAGAACTTACAGGGAATACACCTGTAATCAAGTTAAAGAGTGTAGTCTTACCAGCACCATTTGGTCCGATAACACCAAACACTTCACCTTGCTTAACACCAAAGGATATTCCTGTGAGAGCTGCAACGCCACCAAAGCTTTTACTTACGTCATTTAATTCTAATAGCATTCAGTTCCCCTCCTATCCTTGTTTATCTTGTTGTTTACGTTTATACGCTTCAAAACGTTCTGTTAATACTTGTGTTTCAGGAATGTATGGAGCTTTTTTAAAGCCTAATTTACGGCTAATCTTATCTACCATAGATTCGGTTAAAATACCATCTGGACGAACAGCCATCAAAATGACTAACAATGCACCATAAATGATATCGCGATAGTCGGATAAGAAACGCAATACTTCTGGCAACAATGTAAGAATGAAAGAACCGAGTACGGAGCCCCATACTACATTAGAACCGCCAAATACAGGGAACAATAAGATTTGTACTACTTTATGATAACTGAAGTCTGTAGGGTTGATAAAGTTTGTAATATGAGCATACAAACCACCACCGATACCGGCGATAAATGCACCGATAATGAAAGCCATCATTTTGTAGTACACTACATTAATCCCCATCAACTCAGCAGCATGATCATCTGCCTTAATAGCGGCAAAGGCACGACCAACACGGCTATTATTGATACGTACACAGAAAGCAATAATAAAAATCAAAACGATTAGTAAAATAATGATAGCCATAATGTTGCCCCATGCAACAGCATCGATGCCCATAAGGCCATCAATATCGATTTCGTAAGCAAAATTTGTCAATTCTTGAGGAATAGATGGAATGCCAGATAGACCAAGAGCACCATTTGTCACATCTAAGTTCAAGAAGATAACACGCACGACTTCACCAAAACCAAGTGTGGCGATGGCAAGATATAGACCTTTCAATCGAGTTGTTGGCAAACCGATGATAACGGCAACTAAAGCGGCTACAAAGCCACCTACTAAAATACCAACTACGATAGGTAAATCGGCTTTCAAAGAAAGCAATGCACCCACATATGCACCAACACTCATGAAACCAGCTGCCCCAAGGGATAACTGTCCACTAGCAAGGGTAAAATAAATAGAGATACCTAGGATGGCATTGATGATGAAAAACATCACAATTTGTAGATAATAAGGGTTAAAAATATCCATTATGGTCTGCCCCCCTTATCTTTAGAACCAAATAAACCTTGTGGTCTCCAGAATAATAAGACAATGATTAAACCGAAGGCTACCGCATCACGGAATGTAGATGCACCATAAGCAACGGAGAAGATTTCCGCAATGCCCAAGATAAAGCCACCTACCATGGCGCCAGTAATATTGCCAAGACCACCTAGGATAAGTACAGCCAAGCCTTTAAAGCCTATGATAACACCCATGGTAGGCTCAATAGCATTGAAGGAAAGGCCAACAAGTACACCGGCAGCTGCACCTAAAGCGGAAGCAATCATAACGGTAACAGAAATAATCATCGTTGGATTGATGCCTAAGAGAGCTGCTGTTTCCGTGCTCATGGATACGGCACGAATGGCTTTACCAATCTTAGTCTTTTTAATAACCACATTCAAAATAATCATTAAGAGAACAGAAACACCTAAACCGATAATTTGCACCATGGAGATTTTAAATACCCCAAAGTCGATAAGTCCACCAATATAATCTGGTGGGAAGGATCTAGTTTGAGGACCCCATAATAATAATGCCAAACTTTCAAGGAAGATGGAAACACCAATGGTGCTGATAAGTGGTGCTAAGTGAGACACCTTTTTCTTACGTAGTGGGCGTAACGCCACAAATTCTAATAAGTAACCTAGTACGGCACCTACAGCCATCGCTACGATAAGGGCTACAAATATGTTTACGTCAAAAACAGTTACCATAAAAAGACCAACGAAGGCACCTATCATAAAGATGCCTCCGTGTGCCATGTTGATGATATTTAAAACGCCAAACACAAGTGTTAAGCCAATAGCGAGTACAGCATATAAGCTACCGAGGGTTAACCCGTTAACTAATTGTTGTAAAAACACTATACTACCTCAACTTTTATTTTTTTAATGCGTCAAATTGACCGTTTCTAATTTGCAATACTTGAACTTCCATGGAAGGGTCGCGGTGGTCATTAAATTTAAATTGACCTGTTACACCAACGAAGTCGGCAATATTTTTCAATGCTTCGCGGAATTTTTCACGATCTGTGGTGGAGCCAGATTTTTTCAATGCTGCTTCATACAAGTAAACTGCATCATAAGCTTGCGCTGCGAATTGATCTGGTTCTTTACCGTATTTATCTTTATAAGCTTTACGGAAATCTTTTACCTTTTGGTCATCTTTGTTAGGGAACCAAGGTGTACCTACGATAACGCCATCAGCTGCAGCACCTGCGATTTTAATAAATTCAGGACTGTTGAAGCCATTGGAACCAACTACAGGTTGTTTCATACCCATTTCACGCATTTTTTTCATAATCAATGCGCCTTCTTGGTATAGAGAAGCAACAACGATTACATCAGGATTAGCTTGTTGAATCTTAGTTAATTGTGCAGAGAAGTCTGTATCTTTATCTGCGAATGTTTCAGTATCAACGATTTGTACACCTTCAGCTTCCAATGCTTTACGAGCTGTATTATTTACAGATACCATTTGGTCATTGTTGTTGGAGTACATAATAGCTGCAGTTTTAAAGTTCAAAGTTTTATGTGCTTCTTTAATTGCGGTATCTACTGCCAAGGATTCTGGTACAGCATTACGGAAAATGTAATCGCCGATATCAGTAATACCTTCAGCTGTTGTAGATGTGCCAAGAGCTACGACTTTACTTTTATTTGCTACGGGGCCAGCAGCCATCATTTCACCAGATAACATAGGGCCGATAACGCCTACCACTTTATCTTTAGAAATTACTTTATTCATCGCATTAATTGCCTCGTTTTTATCACCTTTAGTATCTTCAACGAGCAAATTAATTTTTACATTGTTAGCGTCTGCATTGATTTCGCTAACAGCCAATTCTGCACCAGCTTTGATAGATTCGCCATACGCAGCAGCACCGCCTGTAGTTGTTGTTAACAATGCGATTTTCGCTTCATTATTATTTGCATTACCTGCATCTTTATTGCTACCACAACCAGCAGCAACCGCCATTACACCAGCAAGGCCAAAAATGGCTGCTTTTTTTAACATGGATTTATTCATGTTACACCCTTCCTTTAATCACAATAATAGCAACTATAATAGTATAAATTATATATACTTCTATATTATGAAATATTTTTTATGTTTGTCAATTAAATCATGTATATCTTCTATAGAATTCAGATATACACCTTATAATTTTTATTTATTATGCTAATAATTCTGAAAAATGTTCCCATTTCTCATACAACTTTTGTAAGTTGCTTTCCGTATCTGAAAGCTGCTTAGATATGTTTTCCATTTCCGCTAAATCTTGTTGGACTACAGGATTTGCTAATTGTACTTCATACATTTTCATGGTCGCCTCTAATCTAGCAATTTCTTCTTCTACTTCAGCTAATTGCTTTTCAACCATGTATGTATTTGTTTTTTTCTTAGGCTCATCAGATGGAGATGGAGAAATGGTTTTAGCTTCAGATTTCACATCTTCCTTAGCTACTTCTTCTACTACTTCTGTAAGAGCAGCTATATCCTGTTGCTCTTTTAATTTCTCTTTATAGTAAGAATAATTACCTAAGTATTCAGTAAGACCTTTATTCTCTAATACCAATGTTCTTGTAGATACTTGATCTAAGAAATACCGGTCATGGGAAATAATAAAACACGTACCACCAAATTGCTGCAACGCACGTTCGACTATTTCACGGGTAGGTACGTCTAAATGGTTAGTAGGTTCATCAAGAATGAGGAAATTATCACCTTGTAAGAATAATTTTAACAGAGCTAAACGCGCTCTTTCACCACCGGATAAATCACCTACTAGTTTAAATACATCATCCCCTTTAAATAGGAATGATCCTAAAACATTGCGAGCTTTTTCTTCGGTGAAATTATAATTATTGATAATCTCATCTACCACTTGCCACCGATCGTGTAATTCTTCATGTTCTTGTGAAAAATAGCCCACTTGTACACGATTGCCAATATCGATATGACCTTCTGTAGGGAATAACTCCCCTACAATAGCTTTCACCATGGTAGATTTACCAGCCCCATTAGGACCGATCAAGGCAACAGATTCGCCGCGCCTTACAACTACAGATACATCATCAATGATTGGATCATCCTTTTTGTAGCCAATAGACACATGATCTAATACAAGTACCTTATCAGCACTCATAGCAGCCGGTGGAAATTTAAAATCTAACGAATGTGAAGTTTCAGGAGCCTCTAGTCGTTCTAATCGATTTAGTTGAGATTGGCGACCTCTTGCCATCTTAGACTTAATACCAGCGCGATACTTATCAATATACTCTTCTGTTTTCTTAATATATTCTTGCTGCTTTTCATAAGCAATCGTATCTGCTTTTAAACGTTCTTCTCGTTGTGCCACATAGCGACTATAATTACCGCGATATGTTGTGGCCTTGTGATGATCTAGTTCTACCACACCAGTAACGATGCGGTCCATGAAATACCGGTCATGGCTGACGATCAGAATGCCACCTCGATAGGATGATAGATAACCTTCTAACCACTCCAACATTTCCATATCCAAATGGTTTGTCGGTTCGTCGAGGAATAAAAAATCTGGACTCCGTACTAAGGCCTTTGCCAAATTAATACGCGTTTTTTGACCCCCAGAAAATGCATTAGCCGGTTTATATAGATCTTCATCGGTAAAACCAAGACCATAGACTATGCGTTTTGTTTTTTGTTCATAGTCATAACCACCTAACCATTCCAATCGATTTTGTAAATAGTCTAAGCGTTGTAAGTCACTTTCACTAGCCTCATGAGACTCTAAATATGTGGTTAACTCTTGTAATTTATTTTCTAATGCATGAACATCTTCCCAAGCTGTTTCTATTTCTTCAGCTAAACTAGCATCACCTAAGTTAACATCTTGTTGCAAATAGCCAATGCTTGCCACAGGAGACATTACAACTTGGCCTTCATCTAATTCCTCAATACCGAGGATACATTTCAACAGTGTTGATTTACCAGCCCCATTAGGGCCAACCAAGGCAATTCTATCGCCTTCTTTTATTTCAAAGGACACATTGGAAAACACTTGGCGCACCCCAAATGATTTTCCTAGGCCGATCATTCGAATGCGTTCCATTCAATACCTCCTTTATCATTCCGTAACTATTATTATACCACAGTCGCTTTCACAAAAATGACCATTTCCACGCTATCCTTTGTCTTCCGGCTATGTCTAAATAATTTACCTAATAAAGGGATATCACCGAGTATTGGGATTCTTTCAATCTGTTTTTGATCACGATTATCCATTAAGCCACCTATGACTAGTACTTCTCCCGGTTGTAGACGCACTCTAGTCTGTGCTTGTCGAGTGGTTATTTTATAAGATTTCATCTCAGATACCATAATGGGTGAGCTCACCTCAGCTCGTATAGACGTATCAATGGTACCATTTTTCGTTACTACCGGTGTATAGTCAAGTTTAATACCCACCTCTTCGTAATGAATGGATCTTTTTCTTTCACCATTAGAAATTGACTCTTCGATTACAGGAATTCGTTCACCTATCAAAATATGTGCGGCTTCACCATTTAAGGCCATAATGGAAGGGGTTGCAATAACAACTGCCTTTCCCGATGTTTCTAAAAGACTAAGCTCAGGTTTAACAAAAAATTTATAAGCTTCCCCATCTGGAGCTTTTCCAAAAGAAATAGCACCATAAGAATTTGTCTTATCCGTACCATGACCGGTTAAACTCAGCCAGGACCATCTAAATCCCGTCTCCTTCGTATAGGAATGCTCCATAGCCATAATAGTGGCTTCCAAGCGCACTTGTTTCATATCTCTATCTACAGATTGAATGATAGAGTTTACCCCTTTTTCCTCGTCTCCTGTTACATTTAATACAATCTGATTCGTTTCCTTATGCACAGCGAACTTTCCATTAGGTACTACTGTTTTTATGACAGATTCTAGCGATGTCGATGATGCCATCTTTGGTTCTACTACCACTACATGACGATGTTCCTTAGCACCAGAATGCCCCGTAACGGTTACCACACCCTGATCAGCCTGTATATCAAAATTATACATATCCCCTAAATGATGTAGCATGTCTAATGGCGACTTACCGTGTATCGTTCCTGTCACAGTTCCGTTCAATGTGTTAATACCAAGTATATCCATTTTATAACTACGACTGATGGCCTCTACCACATCGGACAAAGGCGCCTTGCTAACCGTCATACTATATGTATTTTGACCTGACTCAGATTGTTGTACATGTATCGATTCTTTCGCCCATACACAAGGATTTTCTATTACACCTAAAAGTAAAACTATAATCATGATTCGCCAATAGATACACATCGTACATTGCCTCCTTCATCAAGGGTTACACCATTTTCATCTACATTAATTACCTTTACACCATGCCAAGAATCACCTTCCATAACAACAGTAGATTCTGTGCCACTGCTTAAAATTACAGCCCATTGAGGGCCATGTATTACGCCATTAACATGAATTGTTTTCTGCTTATTATGTTTTGTTGTAACTGTTTCTGCACTAGAACTGCTATCTTGGTCTACTTTCTTCTGACTATATCTCCGTTTACCTTGTTTTACCTTTGATGAATCATCTTTATTATCTAAGTTCTGCTGACCTTCACCGCTATGTTCTTCATCCATCATATGTATTGAAGATACATTACTTTTGTCTAATGATTCGCCTAATACCTCACGCCAAGGAAGAGCTCGCAAGTTATTACTCGTACTGTATAACAATGTTGTTTCATGAGATTTATCTTCTGATTTTGACATTGCCGTTGAATCAGGCTCCATCTGGACATAATCAGCCTCGGGTGTATAGAATATGCCCCAACCAATTGCTATTCCACCTAATACAAACAATACACCTAGACTCTTCTTATATCGTTTACATTGAGTCACATAAGGATACAATTTTTCTCGTAAACGTTCCTGTATGTTCATTCATCAGGACTCCTTTCACATAGTGGAATTAAAATATCTATCTAGTATCAGTATGCAACACAAATATACATAAAAAAAGGACACTAATAGTCACCCCCGTGACTATTAGTGTCCTTGACAAATCATAAAATATCAGTTATAAAGTTTTATTTATCATCATAACCCATTGGATGAGATTGATGCCAACGCCATGCATCCCCTATGATGTGTGATAATTCACTATGTTGTGGATTCCAGCCTAGAGCATTCTTAATGCAATCTGAAGATGCGATTAATGTACTTGGGTCCCCTGCGCGACGATCACCATACTCCACGGGAATATCAATTTCAGTTACCTTTTTAGCCGTTTCAATAATATCTTTTACAGAAAAACCATTACCACTACCTAAGTTAAAAGCTCTTGATTCACCACCATTAATCAAGTAGTTCATAGCTAATACATGGGCAGATGCCAAATCAGTAACATGAATATAATCTCGAATACATGTACCATCAGCAGTATCATAATCAGTTCCAAAAACAATAATATGCGGTCTCTTTTTTAAAGCTGCCTCTAATACTAGCGGAATTAAATGAGTTTCTGGAGAATGATCTTCACCAATATCACCACTTTCATCTGCGCCAGCCGCATTAAAATAACGTAAGGCTACGTAAGTAGAACCATAAATAGAGCTATAGTCATGAAGCATTTCTTCAATCATCAACTTGGTTCGACCATAAACATTAGTTGGCTGTAACTTAGCTGTTTCTACAATAGGTACCACCTCAGGCTCACCGTAAACTGCAGCTGTACTTGAAAATACAAAATGTTGTACACCCGCCTGTCTTGCTGATTCTATAAGGCAATAAGATCCTACAACATTATTCTCATAGTAAATAGAAGGATTTATCATAGATTCCCCTACTTGAGAATGTGCAGCAAAATGCATAATACCCTTTATATTATTATCTTTCATGACATTGACAAGTTTTGAATCTGCAATATCTAACTCTATAACCTTAACCCCTTTAGGAATAGAACTACGATGACCACGCGAAAAATTATCAACGACAATAGGTGTAAACCCAGCCTGTATTAATGCTCTAACCGTATGACTACCTATATAACCAGCACCACCTGTTACTAAAATATTCATATACTTACTCCCCCATTAATAACTACAACTTTTTCATAACTTGAAGTTTTGGACCAATCAAGCGTTTATAAACTTCAACACCAGGTTGATCAAAGGCATCAACACCAGCTAAAATTGATTCAAAATATACAGCCCAACAATGCATGAACATAATTTCCCCTAAATGAAATGCATTTAATGTTGGTACCGATATGGTCATATTAAAACGATTATCTATAGATAGGGCCTCACGATTTGCATCAAGTGCGCTATTTAAAATATCGCTAATAGGAATATCACCAATTGCATCAAGTTTGTCGTACTCACTATATAAATTTGGAACAACCAATGATGTATTCCAATCTCGTACCTTAATAAATTGAACAACCTTGTTAAGACGCCCCTCTTGGTGTTCTTGCACTTGCGCATGCATATCCATCGTGCCTACTGCAGGAACAGGTGTACGCCCATAAGGAAGACAGGTATTACTCATTTTACCTAATGATTCGGATAAGAGCTGTACATACCAATCGGATAAGGAGTGTAGAGACTCACCATAAGGCATGAATACCTCTATAATACGTCCATATCGCTCAGACGCAATATATTTCAATAATGCACTAAATAGTGCAGGATTTTTATAAACATCCTCTTCTTGGCAAGCCATATCCATCGATGCAGCACCGGCTAAAAATCCTTCAATATCAAATCCCACAAGAGCAGCTGTAACGAATCCTACCTCAGTAAAAACGGAGAATCGGCCTCCTACACCATAGGGAACGGAGAATGTTCTCCATTGATGCTTGATAGCCATATCATGAAGAATAGTAGGATGTGCCTCATCATTTGTTTCTGTAACGACGGTAACTTCATAATTAATATGATGATCCTCTAGTGCTTTTTGAAGAATCATAAAATTAGCCATCGGTTCAATAGTGGAACCAGACTTTGATGTAACTACAAGCATAACTGTATAGTCACTACCCTTTTCACCGGCCTGAGATACTAAGGTTTTAATTAGCCCTTCTAAGTATGGGCCATCTACATTAAAACCAGCAAAATAAAATCTCGGATAGCCGTTGCGTTCTTCATCAGTATAGTTATTCCAAAATGAACCACATTGCACATCAAAGAGTACCTTACTACCTAGATAAGACCCACCGATGCCAATAGAAACAACAGTATCAATACTTTTACGAGCATAGTCACCCAAGTCATGTAAACGGTCCATCATATCCGGTGTATTGATGCCGTTTTCTGATATATATGGCAACTGATAAAACAAGATTGGTTCTGGCTGACCATCTTTAGATAGGTGGCCTTCTTCATAACCTGTGGATCGCAAAATATTGGTATGACGCCATACATTTTGAATGGCTCGTTCAAAGTTTTGTATGTCCCTTGCCTGTATGCAGCTTTCATTATAGATATTGTTATAATCTAGCTCAAATCCAGAATCTAACTGTAACATCAAGTATCTCCTTTATGCACCAATCCAACCATAGCCATAACCGATACCAAATACGGACCAAAGAATAGCGATGGGAATCAATAACTTAAATTTCAATTTTGCTGTTTTATGATGACATACTACCATGCCCAATAAAGCGCCTAAACCACCAAAGGCAAAGGCTAAAAATAGCAATGTAAATTCAGAAATCCGCTCATACCCCTTTATAGCGGATAACTTATCATATCCATATATACAAAAGACAATAAAATTCCATACGGTCATAATAATCAGAAAATACGTTTCACTCATAATCCTATATTTATTTCCCCTTAAAATATGAGAAGGTATCACCCAATCCACAATCTAAACTAACAGTGGCTTCAAATCCAAAATCCTTTTTTGCTTTTTTATTACATAAACGAGAATGGCGTATATCTCCAACTCGTTCTGCTTCATAATTAGTTACAATTTCTTTACCACTAATAGATGTAAAATAGCCTACCAATTCATTGACAGATGTACTCGTATTGGTAGAAATATTATAAATTCCTGTTAAATCAGGATGATTCATAGCTTTAATATTAGCCTCAACTACATCAGCTACATATACAAAGTCACGTGTTTGCTCACCATCCCCAAAAATGGTAAGCGGCTTATCCTCATTAATGAGGCGGTTGAAAATACTGATTACACCGCCTTCTCCACCATCTCCTTGACGTGGCCCATATACATTAGCATATCTAAAGCATACTGTTTTTAATCCAAAAGCTTGTTCATAAATACGTAAATATCCTTCAGCTGTCAATTTTGTAAGGCCATAAAATGATGTCGGTTTACCAGACATGTCTTCTGTGAGTGGTAATGTATTGAGATCACCATACACTGCAGCAGAGGATGGCATTAGAAAATGTGAAACATTATGCTTTCTAGCTGCTTCGAGCATATTAATTAATCCCATTAGATTCACATCACAATCCATCTTAGGATTTTCCATAGATGCAGGTACCATCGTTTGTGCCGCTTCATGAAATACCACTTGAGGTTTAAAATCTGCAAAAATAGATTCTATGTTAACGTCTCGTACATCCATTTCTATGAATGTTGCTTTTGGATTAACAAATTCTCGTACCCCTGTTGTAAGATTATCTATTACCAATACTGTATGACCTAATGCTATGAGTCGATCGACCAGATGGGACCCTATGAATCCGGCGCCCCCCGTTACACAAACGCGCATTGTTTTCCCCTTTTAGATTATTTACCTATCGCTGCCCCTGCCTTTGCGAGTTGGTCAGCCATTTCATTATATGTATCACCAGTATGAGCATGTACCTTGTGAAAGTATACTTTCACATGTGAAAATATACGTTCACAAAATGCTGCATATTCATTGGTTAATACATTATTTCGTTTCCACTTCTTCGTGGCCCACATTTCAATCCCCATATAATCATAATATAAGGAACACTTAGAAATTCCATGAGTTAAAGCATATTCCATAACATGCATGGCCGCCAATAACTCACCAGACACATTCCAAAACTCTGTATATTTCTCATCTTTTGTGCCGAACGAAAATGTTTCTTTATTTCCATTTAGAAACATAATACCACCGGAACCTACCGATTGATTATATTTGTCATAACTACCATCAATATATGCAATTAAATGATTGGTTTCTGAGAAATCGGGAGCTATAGATTTCTTTGTATGGTTTGTTTTAGACGTTTTTGATGATGCTAGATAATCACCAATACTCACACCTTCATCACCTATAAAAGCCTGGGCTTCTGACTTAGTGGGAAACGATTTATAAATAGCTCCACCAAAACCTTTGACCTGTTTTTCACAATCGCTCCAAGTTTCATAAATACCTGGCGTACGGCCTGCTTTTACAGCATAAAATTTCTTTGCCATACAACCTCCTAATGCTTCATGGTAAGCGGTACAAATTCAGCATTTACCACAGATTGTAAATCTTGTGGATTAACATGCATCTGCATGCCTCGTAAACCAGCACTAACATATACAGCCTCTTGAGCTTGCATCGTTTCATCAAAATATGTAGGAAATAGCTTTTTCATACCTACCGGCGAGCAACCACCCCGCAAATAACCAGTTATACCTAATAAGTCCTTAACATGAATTAATTCAACTGATTTATTACCACTGACACGAGCAGCCTGTTTCATATCTAGTTCTTCAGCTACAGGAATACAGAATACTACATATCCTGTTTTATCACCCTTGCCAACTAAAGTCTTAAATACTTCTTTTTCATCAAGACCTAGTTCATCAGCTACATGAATACCCTGACCTCGTTCTTCAGACCATTCATATTCATCAATCGTATATGCTATGTGATGAGTATCTAATATGCGTAATGCATTTGTTTTTTTATGCTTTTCCTTACTCATACAAGAGCCTCCTATTTATTAACAATTTTATTTATATTCTTTAATTCAATGCGTAAAGTACCATCATCATTAGTTTTAATTTCTATAAACTCCCGATTTTGCATATATTCTACAGGGAACGAAATTTCTATGCCTGTATCGGTTTTAATCTTATGATGTTCGCCTACCTTCGTAGCAAACTCACGATTTACCGGTAAAGGCCGCATCATATCCTGTTCAGCTAACTCCTTTTTAGCCGCTTCTTGTTGAATGGGGTTAGACTTAAATACCTCTTCCACAATGCGAATAGGATTAACCGTATCAGATACTTCTGCATTTTTAGCAATCATAGACTTTGCCATCGTCAGCTCTGCTACACCATCGGATTCGTGCGCTTGAGCCACCTTATCTATAATGGTTTTTACCTTTTTAACAGTATCCCTAGAGGATTGATCTGTACCGAGTTGTAACACCTTATCTGCTAAGATATAACAAACTTCACCGTCATATTCACCTTTGGGTTCAAAAATACGAACAGATAAATCCAATGTATTTATGGCAACAAAAGCTCGCAACTTTTGTGTCGGCATCGGCAATACCGCCTTATGTGGTACAAGTTCTGTCGATAAGGAGCCATCATCTTCACTAAACAATTGATGCGTAAAGGCATCATGAGCCTGACATAATAGCATACAAATATAGGATGTATCTGTCACCACATCGCATACAATAGTATCAATGACAACGCCTACTGTGGCTTGCTTCATATAGTCAAAGGTTTTCTCCCCTAACTCTTTAGCTAACGTGATAAAGGAGATTTCACCAGATTTATATTCACCGATTCGCTTTCCCATAGGGCTATGTGCATGTAACGTCCCTGTTCTCGCACCGGGATCTTTAAAAGCTTTCGTTACATGGCCTGCAATATAGTCATGTATGTCTTGCTCACCTATTTTTAATTCATGTTCAGAATAGACCGCTAAAGATGATGTAAAATCAAAAATCTCTAGGGCTACTTTATTAATTTGCATGATAACTCCTAAAGGATAAAAATATTACTCTTTATTATACCATTCTTTTAGCAATTCTTTGTCTATTTTTGAACAATCTGTTAATGGTATGGCATCAATATATCGTAAATATTTAGGTTGCGCCTCATGAGGAATAGCTCTACGCACATCGAATTCTACCTCAGATACCGTAACGCCCTCTGCAGGCACGATAAAGGCCACAACCTCTTCTCCTCGTAATGGATCAGGCACACCTATGACTGCAATATCCTCTATAGTTGATAAGACTTGTAACTGCGATTCTAAATCTAATACAGCAATCTTATAACCACCTCGGTTAATAATATCCCCATTACGACCATCAAATATAATGTAATCTCCACACCAATGGCCCTTGTCACCAACTGTTACCATCCCATCAAGTCCGCATATACCAAACCGTGTGGTTACATAAATATAATCATCTTTTATGTCAACAGTGACTCCAGGAAATGGACGACCTACAGTACCAGGATACGTATGCCATTCTTCACCAGTACAATGGCTAATATAGTTTAGCTCTGATGCTCCATAGTACAGAATGAATTCCATCGTTGGATATAGCATGTGTAGAGAATGTAATAATTCTCTATCTACAACTTGTGAGCCTGCAATAATATATTGTACACAAGAACAAGTACTGCTATTCCATCGTAATAGTAAACGCAGTTTTGTAGGCAACATATAAATATGAGTGCATTGATAAGAATGAATCAATGATTGCCATCTCTTCGGTTGCATTTTATCACTCGTTACGATTTGACCGCCAGCCCATAAGACAGCTAACATCATATTCGTATTGCCTGTAAAACTAAAACTGCCATGTACAAATATACGCGTAGCATGATTAATATGAAAGATATCATTTTGTATATCAAAATAATCCGCCCAGGATTTTTCAGTTCGCCACAAAGGTTTTGGCATGCCTGTAGTTCCAGATGTAAGGACGCCAAACTGCGCTTCTATCGGAATATCTATGGAACCAAGTAGACGCATTAAGCGACTGCGATATGTATTATCCATGTGTGGATGAGAAACAATAGGAATATATCCACAATGTAAAGCAGCTAACCACAATATCAATTGTTCATATACAGACTCTGTATCTATAAAAATAATATGACGTTTACCGTTTATAATTGATGTAATACAGTTGTCATTCTCTATCTCTTGTACTCTTTCAACAACATCATCATATAAATCCCTATAAGTATGTTGAACCCCATCTACAATAATGGCAGTATTCAATTTCTGCTTATGACCATGGTTAAATATGGCCTGTAATATCATATTCATCGTAAGATCCTTATCTACATACGCTCAATAATCATAGCGGTTCCCGTACCGCCGGCGCCAGCAATGGCACATAGTCCATAGTGACCATTACAGTACTCTAGAGCTGCCATGCAATGTATCAAAAGCATAGCACCAGAACAACCATACGGATGCCCATAGGCTAGTGCACCACCAAGCATATTATATCTATCAACAAAATCTGGATATTCTCGTCCAAATAAAGCAGAGATAACAGCGAACGCTTCATTCCATTCAAATACATCAATTTCAGTTGGAGAAAGACCGGTAACATCTAATATTTTCTTTGTACTTAACAAAGCACCTTCTGGACTATATAGAGGCTCTCCCGCCCAAGGCATGGCATGCACAATCCTAAATGGTCCTTCTTGACTGCTCAATGTAACAAAGGCTGCACCATCATGAGTAAGGCACGCATTGCCAGCTGTCGTTATAGAATTAGGTCCTAATAAGGGCTTCATACGATTTAACAGTTTTTCATTCATAGATGGTCGTATCGATTCATCAATGCAGCACTTTCCATCTATTTCAATGTCCAGTATATATGGTGAAAGTATTCCTTGTTCGCGAGCATGTTGTGCACATTGATGGCTCCTAATAATGTAAGGATTTAACTCCTCTACACCTACACAATGTTTTATCATGGTACGTTCAGCCCCTTCTAACATTGCTAAAGGCGATATTTCATTTGGCGCAAATTGTGCCACCATATAATCACCACTGCGATCATCATGGTCTGCATATGTCCTTAGTGGTTGTAAAGATGAACTTTCAATACCACCAGCAATGACTGTATCCATCATTCCTGATGCAATATGAGCATAGGCCATCTCAACGCTCATCATACCTGATGCACATTGCATGTCTACTGTAATTGCTGGTATCGTATTAGGTAAATGACTATAAAGCCCCATCAATCTAGCAATATTCCCACCAGTACCAACTGCATTGCCACAAAAAATGGCATCCAACGAAGATGCTTTTTTTGAGTCAAATAGCTGATTTAATACCTTGGCGCCAAGTAATTCAGGGCGTATTGATTTATATTGTCCGTTAACGACACCAATGGGGGTGCGTAATCCATTATGAATGAAAACAGGCATAGCATTACTCCATATAAATAAGGAGGTGTACTAATAACACCTCCTACACATATCATCATTATATTTTAATTTTTGTAGCTAACCAAGAGGCAACTAAACATTTAACAATGTCACCAGGAATATATGGAAGCATCACAATAGGTAGAGATGCCCAAAATGGAGTACCTGTAACAATCATAAATCCAGCGACACCAAAAATATACACTACAGGGATTGTGATAACTATTGAACGCCAGCTATAGGATAAGAAACTTCTAGATTTACCTTTACAGATACTTAACAATGTATATGCTATAGGCCAAGAGAAAATGAAACCGCCAGTAGGTCCGAGTAATTTACCCAATCCAGATGTACCGCCTACAAAGACTGGCAATCCTACGGTTCCAAGTAGTACATACACGATAAATACAATTAATGTATCCTTAGGGGATAGTAATAGACCCGTCAAAGTAGCAACTAATGTTAATGCTGTCACCATAGCAGGGCTAAATGGCAATGGAAATGAAATCCATGCTGATACACACAAAAGAGCTGTTAATAAAGCCATTTTTGTTAAACGTCTTGCTTCCATAATATACCTCATTCACATAAAATCTTAATTCGTTCTATGCTCATCATAGAGACGAGCCTTAAAAAGAATCATATCATCTAACGCGCCAACTAAGACATTCCCTTCACGTTGGCTTTCAATAGAAACACAATCATTAGCAAGCATAGGAGATAAAAAACGAATAGACATGCCTACCTTTATGTTACTATTTATCATATGCATCCAAAGATACTCAAGTATAAGTAAGCCTGGCACAATATAAGGAACTTCACGATGAATACGATTGCGATCATTTACATCCTCTACAAATTGTATAATTTCATCCTTTGTAAATGAAATACGTTTAAGTGAATCATCAACTTTAGGAGTCTCACGAATTTGTAAAGGTCTTGTTAGTTGTAATAAATTAACCCATAACGTACCACTTGTATTGGACATACAAACGGATATATGATTGCCTTTATACTCTACACCATGAAACACAATTTCATCTGTGCCTTGCGTATCAAAATAAGCCTTCGTAATAACGCAATTAGTAGGTAAATTTAACGTTTCTTCATCCGTTAAAAGAGCTAATAGATCTCGCATATTACTCCTTATAATTTAATCAGTATAATAACAGTTTTATACCGTTACTATTAAATTATAATCAACGGAAACACTATAGTCAACCTAGTATGATATACGAGTTAACAACAAAAGCCACCATTGATAATCAATGGTGGCCTCAATTTTATATTTAAATTCAAAGAATATATAAGCTATTTTATAACTTCAATCCTTTTAAATATTCCTTAAATGCTGCCCCTAATTCTTCATTCCGAAGCGCATATTCCACGGTAGCTTTCAAATAGCCTAATTTATCACCTGTATCATAGCGAACACCTTCATAGGCTAAAGCGTAAGTATCTGTTTTGGATGCAGCTAATGCATCTGTTAGTTGTACTTCATTACCTACACCTGGTTTTGTATTCTCTAAGATATCAAAAATATCAGGCGTTAAAATATATCGACCAAGAACAGCTAAATTGGACGGTGCCTTATCAACACTTGGTTTTTCTACTAAGCCATGAACACGATACAAGTTATCTGCCAACGGTTCTCCGGACACAATACCATAGGAGCTTACCTTTTCATTCGGTACAAATTGAGCACCTAATATGATACCTGGATGTTGTTCATAACAATCCATCAACTGTTGTAAGCATGGTTTTTCTGGATTATAAACAATGTCATCACCTAATAATACAGCAAATGGCTCGTCACCAATAAACGCTTTAGCACATAATACGGCATCACCTAAACCACGCGGTGATTTCTGACGAATAAAATGAATTTTAATATCCGCCAAATCTTTTACCATGGCTAATTGTTTATTTTTACCTTGCTTTTGTAATAGCTCTTCTAGCTCGACACTGCTATCAAAATGATCTTCTATAGCGCGTTTGCTACGACCTGTTATGATAAGAATTTCTTCGATACCAGAATCGAGTGCTTCTTTTACAATATATTGAATCGCCGGTGTATCAACAATAGGCAACATTTCCTTTGGTTGTGCTTTCGTAGCTGGCAAAAAACGTGTACCGAAACCAGCTGCTGGAATGACAGCCTTACGAATAGACTTCATGTGTATGCTCCTTAGAAATCTTTACCAACGAATTTGATTTTCCATTGGTTATTATTATTTTTATGAGAATCTTTATATGTTAAATACATATCAAAGGAGTGCAAATCACGATGGTATGTGTAATAGATAGAATCCACATCGCCACTCATCATATTTTGTTTAACACTCACCGAAATATCATCGAGACGTGTCAATTTAAAGGAACCACCATAGATGAGCTCCTTAGGAAGCTCTGTACTATCAAAGCGATATGGCGAGTTGTTATAGCTAATATTGCGTTGATTATACGATACCCACGCATTAACTCTAGGTCCTACAGCTGTACGGAATTGAGCGCCCCAGTACGGCATGCTACGTATCGACTTATCATAGCCATAATAATCGCGTTGATAACCGCCGAAGAATCGCAAAGTACCATCTTTCCAAAGGTTGATAGGATCATGAGATACTTCTACCTTATAGTCCTTATGGACCCCCTTTACAGATCCTTCCTTCCAATAACCAATGCTTGTTTCACCACGTGCAGTAAATGGAGATTTACCAATATGGTACGTATGTGTATCAAGACGTAATTCGCCGATTTTTTCTACCCATACAGTTTCATCATTATATTCATTGGATACTTTACTATACCCGATGGATGCAGTTCCCCAAGGTAAGAAATAGCGATATCCAATTTGAGGCTTAAATCCAGATTTTGAATACCATTTGTAATCAAAATACGCTTCACCAGATTTACCCAATGGAATTTCTGCATTACCACGCAATCCAATGCCATCATCACTATTATAAATAGGACGAGGCATAATAGAAAATGCACTTACTTTACCTTGTTTATCTCCACGTATAGATTTTGTATAAGATTTCAAGCTAAAAAGTTTAAAATTCTTGATGTAAAAGCTTGGATGTTGAATAACCACCTTATCGCCAGGGTAAATTTTAATGTCTTCACCTTCAATACGGTAATCAGGTGTATGCTTAAATGCCATCGCATGCTTAGATGTAATCATACCTTTTTCGATGGAACCGGTTTGACCATCATAGGATAAGTTCTGCCCCTTCACATAATACGGATCAGACCAACCTTGCGTATGACCGGCATCAAAATGTTGGTCACTGGTACGATAGGTCATAACATCACCAGTAAGATTTTTAGTTTTACCGCCATCTTCTAAGTAGCGATACGGACCATCAGCAGTTCGATACTCTGTGGTTTTTGTATTACCAGTGATACGATTAGCTAGTAATGTGCGATTACCTTGAGTAACCACTACATTACCAAAAGCATTTACATCGCCAGTACTACCGGAATATGTCATCTTATCTGCATCTACACGAGTTGGTAACTTTTCTGTCGGTGCAGTAATCGGTGAAGCACCACGACGAACAACACGAATATTGCTGCGTTCAGGTGTCGAAGGTTGTTGCAGTTCACCTGGATAGGATTCAGATATACTATCTAAACTATCTTGATATGTAATTGAGTCTGAAGCAGCCCACGCTGGCTGGGCTAAACAAAGCAAGCATGCTGCCACGAGCCATTGTACTCTTTGTTTCCTCATGGTTACTAAACTCCTCTATTGGTTACGCTTTACTACGACGATTGGTTGTGAAACATTTTCTGCTGTATCATTTGTATCTTCTACTTCTTCTGAATCAGCAGTGTTTGTATCTTCTTCGTCAGTGTTCACAGTTGAATCATCTGCTTCATCCACAGTGCTATCTACGGAATCATCATTCGCAGTCGGTACTGTCACGGCTTCAGCTAATTCATCATCACTATGAGCTAACCCATCACCACCAATAACAAGACCTTGAATAGATACAGAGTCTTGAGGTTGAATAAATACAGTGGAGCCTACTGGGTAATCAATATTTTTCCCCTTAATGAAAGCACCACCTACTAAGCCAACAGGGCCAAGTAGAACTGCACCAGCCACAGAGGCACCAGCTGCTTTAATTTCGCCCTTTGTTTTTTCCTTAGCCTCATTACCTTGTACAGCAGTAAATTCTGTACCATCAATAGCAGGAACAGATTCAAAAGTTATATCTAATGCACCATTACGTCCAAAAGAGCGCGCTTTTTTCAAGGATGTAATCGTTGCAGAACCTACAGTACCAGCTGGCACCAACAATACATTGCCATCCATTACATTTTCAGCAACAGTGAATTTAATTGTATCTCCTTCATGACTTGTTTTTGTGGATACCGCATCATTTAGTGTTACCTTGAACACGTGATCAGAAGATAGTGTTCCTACTTGATTTGTAAGAGTTACATTACTACCATATACCTTGGTTTTCAAGCTAATAATACGTTTTTGTAATGAACCTGTTGAAATTCTACCATTCACACTACGTTCCATCTTTTCAACACGTTCTACCAAGGAACCATCATTAATGCTGTTTTGGTATGTATATTCAAGTGCGTCCATTTCTTCACGCAATGAAATATTAGTACCACTACCTTCAACGGAATCATATAAAGAATCTACACGTTTACTCAATGTAGCAGTATTGCCAGAAAATCCGTTGCCGTATACAGTTTCATCCAATTGATTAATACGATCCACAACGGCACCATCTTGAGGTGCACCATATACAGTGCTTTCTAATACTTGTGTTTTTTCCGTTACTGTACCAGGTGCAGCAAATGCGGTACCTGTCAATAAAGATGCCATCAAAAGTGTAAGTACTTGCTTCTTCATATAATCCTCCACAACTTATCCTCTATGGGACATATACGTTAAACAGCACAATAAGCACGGGCCTAAGACCGTGCTTATTTTCTGAGTACTTCTAAGGAAGTATCTCAGTGGCCATTAAATTTTTAAATCAATAAGTGCAGATACACCTACACCTTGAACACGGGAAGCGCCCACTGGATTTGTACTATCTACTGGTACTAAACCTTTAACACGAACCATGCCATTAAAGCTACCTTCAACTTGAGCAACAGCCTTAACTTGTTCGATACTAGATGCAGGGCCTGTTACTTGAGCAGCACCAATATACCCTTTTGTACCAATACTAATGATAGGTACAACCTTTGTAGTATATTCAGTACTCAAATTATTTTGTTTTAGTAATTTATTTAAGAAAGAATCAATTTGTGGACCAAATTTACTAACTAGAATGCCAACGCCACCAATTTTAGCAGCACCACCAAGGATACTACTTAAGCCGCCAGCTTGAGTAGTTAAAATGCCACCAAATGCAGTTGTAGTTAAACAAATTCCTAGAACAGCGGTCATAATTTTCTTTTTCATGATAAGCCTCCTAATAGATACTTATATTTTAACAAATTCTATACATAGTTTCTAGTGAAAGTATAAATACTTACACTTAAAGATAGTAAAATTATATAAAAATACAATGAGTTTATTATGAATTTTATGCAATTTAATTTTTAGCTATGTTTTAACCGCAAATCATACAATTATAACCAGAAGACTTAACAGATTCGAGGCACTTGATCTTCACCCAATAAATCTACTAGACGAACACCGCCAATCGATGTTTGTAGGCCTACTTTACCAATATTTTTATCCATGGTTACACCGATATGAGTCGCTTCATGGCCTTCTGGATAACTATGTAAAATATCTAGCACATCATTTGTTACAGACGGCTCTACAACGAAAATACATTTACCTTCATTTGCTAAGTATAAAGGATCGTAACCTAAAATATCACAAACGGAACGAACTTCATCATGAATAATAAGCTTGGATTCCTCAACCTTTATGCCCACTTGACTTTGTTCGGCAATCTCTTTAAGAACAGTACCCACACCACCGCGCGTAGGATCACGCAATAGTGCAACCTGAGGCCCTACTGCATGTAAAACAGCATGAACCATATGGTTCAATGGAGCACAATCAGTCTTAACAGAGTCTGATAATTCTAGTCCAAATCGTTCTCCCATGACAGCTATAGAGTGATCACCAATAGATCCGGACAGAATAATGTCCATATTAGGTTTTACGACATTCGGACCTATATTTATGCCATCTGGAATCATACCAATGCCGGCTGTATTGATATAAATTTTATCAACTTCACCTTTTTTTACGACCTTCGTATCACCCGTCACAATTTGTACATTCGCAAGCTTTGCCATATCAGACATGGTGCTTAAAATTGTTTCTAATTCGTCGAAAGGAAGACCTTCTTCTAAAATCAAACCACAGCTAAGATATTGCGGAACAGCGCCATTCATAGCTAGGTCGTTAACTGTACCGCATACAGCTAATTTACCTATATTACCACCCGGGAAAAAAGTGGGCTGTACAACATACGAATCTGTTGTGAAAGCCATTCGCCCAGATGATACTGGAAATTGTGCCCCATCATGTAAGGGAGCTAACAAATCATTAGTAAAATATTTTAATATAAATCGTTCTGTCAATTCGTGGCTAAAACGGCCACCATTGCCATGAACTAAACGAACTCGTTCCATTAATCCTCCCAAGCTAATCCGCCACTAGAAAAGCCATACTTATACCATGCAGCACAACTACCTTCTACAGATACCATACAAGCACCTACTGCATGATCCGGTGTACAAGCTTTTCCAAAAAGCGGACATTCATTAGGTTTGATTAAACCTTGTAATACGCTCCCACATTGACAGCCTTTAGGATCAAGAGATGGTTTTTCTAACTGTATAGGTAACACCTTTTCTGCATCTAGAAATGCGTAATCATCATTAAGCTGTAACCCAGAATTTGGAATTATACCAATACCACGCCATGCATCATCACAAACATCGTATATTTCATTCATCATACGCACAGCCACAGGATTGCCTTCCTTCATAACAACAGAGTGATAGGTATTACCTACTTCAAAATGACCACTTTTCCGTTGTTCTAAAATATTGACGATAGCAGATAATATTTCTACTCCATCAAACCCAGCGATACAGGATGGTATTTTATACTCATCCGGTAAAAATTGATATGGTTTTTCGCCAATGATAACACTGACATGCCCAGGCAAGATAAAGCCATCAATTTGTCCTACTTGTCGGTCTAATAAGGCGCGTAATGCGGGTGGAACCAATTTATGAGACACCAAGAATAATACATTTTTTACACCAGCCTGTGCTACAGCTTTCACAGTGGCACCGATGACAGCAATCGTCGTTTCAAACCCTATAGCTAAAAATACTATATATTTATCCGGGTGTTTTTTACTTAGTTCCAACACTTCTAACGGCGTATAGATAACATGAATATGAGCGCCCTGTGTTTGAGCTTCACTAAGACTACTATAACTACCTGGCACCTTTAGCATATCCCCAAAGGTTGCAATAATAACATCATCACGTTTGGCATACTCTAGAGCTTTATCCATATACACTTGGTCCGTTACACACACAGGACATCCAGGACCACTGACTAATTCTATTCCCGATGGCAATAATTGTCGTAACCCTTCTCTAAAAATAGATACTGTATGTGTACCACAAACTTCCATAAGTCGCACCCGTTCGCCAGGTGTATGTAGTTCGCTAATACGGCGTAATAAAGCATCAGCTGTTTTCTGTTTTTCCTGCAAAGTAAGCTTCTTCAAGTTCTTCCAACTCCCGGAAGGCATCTAAGGTTGCCTTCGCTTCTTCTTCATCTACAATTTGAACTGCAAAACCGGCATGTACTAATAACCAGTCTCCCACCTTTGCATCTGGCACGAGAAGCAAACTACAATCGCGCGTTGCACCTGTTAATTCTACTGTGCCAATGGCTTCATTAATAGAAATTAACTGTGCTGGTACTGCTAAACACATACGCCCTCCTTTTGTAAATATACTTATACATCTATTTATAACTATTAATCCAAATATTTTGATTAATTAAATTGTATCACAAAACTAAGAACTCTTATGTAACCAATGATACGTTTATATATTTTTTTGATGAGCAATCCACAATTGCCCCAACGATAAACCACCATCATTACATGGTACTTTTTTATTAATATATAATGTGCCATGGTGCCATTTATGTTGTAAGGAGGCTAATAATCTGCGATTTTGAAAAACGCCACCACCGATACATACATCATCGATGCCATAGCGTTCACACAAATCAGCTCCAACTTCACAAATAGCAATGGCTAATGTTTTATGGAAACTCGCCGCTAACGAGGATACACTTTCACCTTGAGAATAGCCATCCATAATCTGTTGAACTGCAGGCACGAGATCTAATACTTGCCCATCATAGTTAAAATCTAACAATCGTCCTTCTTCATTTGCACATGCAGATTCTAATGCTATGGCGATCTGTGCATCAAAAGAGTGTTCATTTCCTAAGCCCAACAAACAACCAATCACATCAAATAATCTACCTGCACTAGATGTCATCATCATCGACATGTCTGATTGCAATGCCTTATCTAGAATTTGCCAGCCTTTAGGCAATGTGGTTAACCATGTTTTGTATATATTAGGTAACTCTTCTCCATAATAATTCCGTAAGTACCATAAAGCTTGACGCCATGGTTCTTTTACCGCTTTTTCACCACCAGGCAAAGGCGCTACATGTATATGGGCAACACGCATATACTCTGCGCCATAACATAGCATAAATTCGCCGCCCCAAATCGTATCATCGTCACCATACCCAGTGCCATCAAAACAAATTCCAAGAACAGGATATTTTAAATCGTATTCAGCCATAACAGCTGCGATGTGACTATGATGATGTTGGACCTCTATAGCCGGAAGATTTAGCGTTTTACTTAATTGTCGACCATAATTAGAAGAGAAAAATGATGGATGCTTATCCATGACAATTGCTTTCGGCTTCACATCAAACAGCTGTTCATATCGTTCGATGGTCCACTCAAAAGTGTTATGAGTTGATTCACTTGCTAAATCACCTATATGAGGTCCTAGCAATACTTCCTGCTTTTTATTAATCGCAAATGTATTCTTTAAATCACTACCCATGGCGAGTATCGGTAGATCTGTAATCGACTCACAATGAATCGGTTCAGGAATATACCCGCGACTTCGACGAATTAAAATAGGTGTATCTTCCACCACTGATACAATCGAATCATCTACAGGTGCATAAATTTGACGATTATGTGTCAAAAAATAATCTGCTATAGTCTGCAATTCTAAAAAAGCTTTTTCATCATCATATATAACGGAATCACCGCTCGCATTACCACTTGTCATAACCCATTTCGCATCATGCGGTACTAACACATGATGGATAGGTGCATACGGTAACATAACACCAATTAAATGATTATTAGGGGCTACTAACTCACTTATAGACGCATGAAAATTATCATTTTTCTCTAATAAAACAATAGGCCTTGCCATAGCGCTTAATGCATCTAAGTCTCCATCGCTAACGACGGCAAAGTCTTCTACGATATCAATGGAACCTGCCATAATAGCAAACGGCTTATCCTTGCGATGCTTTCGCTCCCGTAATGTTTGTACTGCTTTATCATTAGTAGCATCACAAACCAAGTGATATCCACCAATTCCCTTTAATGCAATAATCGCACCATTTGATATCATTTCTATAGCAGTTTCAAAACAATCATCAACGATACAGAGATTACCATTCTTATCTAATAGTTGGTAGCTCGGTCCGCATTGTTCACAAGCATTTGGTTCCGCATGATACCTACGACCATTCACATCAACGTATTCCTCATGGCAAGCTTCACACATGGTGAAATCAGACATGGTAGTTCGTTCTCGATCATAGGGCATGGATTTAATAATGGAATATCGAGGTCCACAATTGGTACAGTTGATAAAAGGATAATCATACCTCCTACCAGATTCCTTCATTTCAGCCAAACAATCATCACACGGTGATGTATCGGCACTAATAAACGTATTTACAGTACCATCCACAGGAGACTGAGCGATAACAAATTCCTTATCATCATCATTTACAGATGGATCAATCTTTGTAATGCTCACATGTGTGATACGGCATAATCGCGGCTGTTCTTCCTGAATCGTATCAACAAATAATTGCAATGTATCTATGTCGGATTGGGCCTCTACATATACACCGGAACTATCATTATATACAAATCCACTAATCCCTAATTGATGGGCCCACATAGAAACAAGGGGTCGAAATCCGACCCCTTGTACAATACCTGTAAATCGAATCCCCCAACGTTCAATAGTTTGTTTTTTATCCAATCTAGTGTCCATAGCGGCTCCTATTACAAAATATATCTTATTTAAAATGTCTATCCTAATGCTACAGGAATACTACCATCGATGCCAGCTTGTTCAAGTTCAGCTTGAATCATGATAGCACATTCAATTCGTTTCTTTTGTAGACGACAGCCAAACTCATAAGGCGTTTGTAAATCTCCACCCAATGTAATGTTATTGGCATGACAGCCACCAGAGCAGAAGAATTTAGCCCAACATTCTGCACAGGTAGGTTTTGTAAACACATGTGTGTTACGGAAATCCTTTGGAATTTCAGTATTTTTTAAACCTTCGTATACATTACCAAGTATATAACCATCTTTGCCTACAAATTGGTGACATGGATAAATATCCCCATTTGGTACTACCGCCATATATTCATGACCAGCCCCACAGCCACGCAAACGTTTTGCCATACAAGGTCCACGGTACAAGTCCATACGGAAGTGGAAGAAATTAAATTTCTCACCCCACCCGTCCTTTTGACGTTGCAAATATATATATGCTAATGTTTCATATTCCTTCTCAAGCGTTGGCCAATCTTCTTCGCGAAGTACATAATCGCCTTCTTCACCTACTACAGGCTCCATAGATAAGTGTTCAAAGCCTAAATCAGACATAGCCAATACATCTTTAGTAAAATCAAGATTCTTATGCGTATATGTACCACGTACATAATATTCTAAACCATGACGTTGCTTTACAGCATTTACAAGATTTTTAGCAATATACTCATAAGAGTTAGCTCCACTGCCAGCGACTGGGCGCATAGCATTATGCACATCTTCTCGGCCATCTAGAGACAAGACCAAGCTCATTTTATGTTCGTTTACATAATCGATTTTCTCTTGAGACAATAACATACCATTAGTAGTCAACGTCAATTTAAAGATTTTATTATGTTTTGGCGCCTCTTGCTCGATATATTCTACAGTTTGTTTCACCACGTCCCAATTAAGAAGGGGTTCACCACCGAAGAAATCGATTTCGCAATGTTGACGAGTGCCACTCATTTGAATGAGAAAATCAACAGCACGTTTAGCTACATCAAAGCTCATCAATTCGCGTTTTACACCGCCGTAATCGCCTTGACTTGCAAAGCAATATTTACATGCTAAATTACAGTCATGGGCAATATTAAGACACAATGCTTTAACGATTGGTTTTTCCCCAACTACGAGCTTGAATTCGGTGCTCATAGGAGCAAAGAGTTGTTCTGCAGCGATGAGCTCATCTAATTCATCCATGATTTCATTTAATTCTACAGGATCCTGAGAGCTATCTAACGCTGCATGGACTGCATCACGATTGGTGCCGTCATATATATCTAATACTTTATCAATGAGTTCATCAATAACGTGAATGATACCGCTATTTACATCTAAACAATAGTAGTTATCTTTCATCCGAAACTTATGGATCATTGGTTTTAATTCTAACATGGTACCTCCAAATTATGTGTATGTGAAAGCACTAAACTATATAGAACTTTCTAGATAATTGTACCACATTTTTTGTCTATCGTGCTGAAAGTCTTCATAAATATATACCATAAATAGTATGTATATATTACATACATAAAAAAAGAGAGCCATCGGCTCTCTTTTTATTATTTTTGTTTGCAAACTTGGTTGCCTACTGTACAGCTTGTTTTGCAAGCGGATTGGCAAGAAGTTTGGCATTCACCACAACCGCCAGTTTTAGCAGTTTTTTGTAAAGATTCAGTGTTGATTGTACGAATACGTTTAGCCATGATTATCCTCCTCAATACTTATTGTATTACTGTTATTTTATCATAGATATTCAAACTATGTAAAATATAAATTATTTTTGTACATCCTTACGCAATGCTTTTCGCAACGCCAATGCAATCGGTGTTACGATAACGCCTGCAAAGATGGCCTCTGGAATACCATGAGTAACAGACAATACTAAAATAGTTCCCATAACTTGATCAGATGAAAGATGCATTGCCTGTGCGAACATATCCGCGTATATCACATAGATTAGCCCCATTACCATACATGTATGGAATATAGTGCCCATAAATGCAGAAACTATCAAGCGCGGACCTTGTGGTACCTTCCATAATGCTTTGTATACCAAAACAGCCAATACAGGGAATATAATCCGAGGTAATACTGATACTAACGGATTAATAAACAGTGGTGACAAAATATTTGGTGCCGTAAAATTTTGCCAGAAGCTATAGACACCAAAAATCAATCCTACGAACGCACCAACCTTAGGCCCTTCAACTAAGGCACCAATTAATGCTGGGACATGTAATGTAGTGACATTCAATGGTCCTAACGCCATAATACCATAGCCAGAAAGACCTAGAATAATGGTAATGGCCGCTAATAGACCCACAATGGTTAATTCGCGCAATGTTAAGCCCGATTTTGTAACGGTTTCCTTACTCTGTTTACGCTCCGATTGTGTCGCTTGTCGTTCTTGGATTGATACCTGTTGGTTACCATCCTTCACATTTTCATTCATAAAAATCCTCCTCCGCTCTCATTCTCTTAGGATATGAGTCGAAACTAGAAATAAAATTAACCTTTGCTCTTAGTAAGAGCTTTTATTACACCTATCTCTACTAATTTACCAATTAATACAGATACGATAATAAACACAAATTCCAGTAATCCTGGTGTAAAGAATACAAGTGGATTGCCTTGATAGATTGGAAATACCGTAGGTGCTATTGCTTTCACAAATTCCGGAATATACCCACCATATAATATATGGCCATTCATAGCTAATAGCATAGCAGCTGTGACGACAATACGCAATAATCTCGTCCCTTTATATTCACCATTTCGAGGGTACATATAGAATGCAAAGACTAACATCGAAATGATGATGAATAGGAATTCCCCCACTAAAGCATTCAAACTAATGGTAGGGCCAAAATAAGCTACCATGATAGGATCCGTTAAATTGATGTAAAAAATAGAACCTAAATAGATAAATGGAATTGGTAAAATATACACGGCCATATCTAAAGCTTCATCAACCGCTCCCCATCTATGGCGACGTTTGAAGAAAAATGTCATCAATAAAGCTACCAACTCAAGCAAAATCTGTGTAAAAAAATATACACATAAAAAGACTAGTACTATAAGCGCTTGATTTTCCAATGTTACATTGAACGGCGTAGTGAATAGATTAATAACCGTAAAAATGGCCCAACTGTATACATGGTACCCCATATGAAGTGGCAATTCACTAAATTGTCCTTGTCGCATCCGTTGTAAGAGAACAGGTACCAATAAAGATAAAACGGGGAATGTGAGATATGGAGATCCCAAACCGGTTTGATGTAATACAGCAGTCACTACACTTACAAAAAAGGCACTAACTAAAGTAAATACAATAAATTGCTTATTCATGTGAACCTCCCAACAATTGAGAAATTAAATAAGCTATGATAAGAACAATAGTAACCTGACCATACATACCGACAAGGAAGATAATATCACGCCCAACGGATGGCAAACCCCAAAGCCAATTTAAATCCAACCCAAGAAACATTAGCTTATAGGTAGCAAACTGAATAACGGCCCAACCCAGCACATATATAATGCGGTTAATCCGTTTATTTTCAGCGCCAAATGTACTAGCTTTAAACGATAAATAGGCCCAAGGAATACACAAGGATAGCAATAAATACCATACCAATGCCACTGTAGCACTAGATCCATTATGAATCATATAAGAAATAACAGGAATGGCCACGATAAATATATTCATATATAGTGATCGTTTACAAATATCTAATATAGTGTTCATATACGTTCTCCTAAGATAATTAATCACTTGATATTGTACACTACACACCAGTAAAATGCCACAAAAAAAGACCTCTTATAGAAATTTTCTATAAGAGGCCTTTTAATAAAATCCATGTGCGAAACACGGAACAATCAGGTATTATGCAACAGTAGATTCTGCAGTAATATCAATTGTATGTTTGTCTTCAGGTTTTTCTTCTTTCAACAATGGAGTCATGCTTTCAATACCAATACCCAATGTGAATAGGTTATGTAACCAAGCAGTTTGACTTGGAGGCATGAAACCAAGTACGCCACCACCTACAAGAGCACCATTGAAACCAACAATGCCATTGTAATTGGACTTGATGCGTTTCATCAAGGCCATAGAAATGCGGCGTAAATCTACAAGAGCTTGTAGATTATCAGAAGAAATCGTAACATTCGCAATTTTTTGTGCAATAGGAGCACCTTCATTCATTGCGATGCCCACATGTGCTTCAGAAATAGCTGGGGAATCATTGATACCATCCCCTACCATCATGACAGTATAACCTTCAGCTTTTGCTTGTTTTACATAAGCTGCTTTATCCTCTGGCAATACCTCTGCATGCACTTCATCGATACCGAGTTCATCAGCTACGCGTTGCGCATTGCGTTTAGAGTCACCAGTCATCATGACAATCTTTTTAATGCCTAAAGCATGTAAATCAGCAATAACTTGTTTAGATTCATCGCGTACAGGGTCTTTAATACAAATAACCGCTGCTAGTGTACCTCCAATAGCGAGGTAAATATGGGAAGATGAATTTGGTAAATTATTGAACTTTTCTTGTTCATCTGCAGGAATCTTTGTTTTTTCATCATCAAAGATGTAGTGAGCACTACCAATGCGTACACGGTAGCGGCCAACTTTAGATGCAATACCATGAGCTACAACGTATTCTACGTCGGAGTGCATTTCCTTGTGAGGCAAGGAATGATCCTTAGCAGCACGTACAATTGCTTTTGCCATGGAGTGAGGGAAATGTTCCTCAATACATGCAGCCAATTTTAACATTTCATCTGCATCATGACCATTAAATGGAATGATTTGTTCAAACTCAGGTTCTGCTTTTGTAAGAGTACCTGTTTTATCGAATACAATCATATCTGCTTGTGCAATTTGTTCTAAGAATTTACCGCCTTTAACAGTGATACCGCGTTTAGATGCTTCTTGCATAGCGGAAAGTACTGCTAATGGAATGGATAATTTTAGAGCACAAGAGAAGTCAACCATTACGAAAGACAATGCTTTCATCACATTACGAGTCAACAAATATGTTAAACCAGCACCAATAAAGCTTATTGGAACTAATTTATCAGCCATGCGGTATGCTTGTTGTTCCATACCGGATTTCATTTGTTCAGATTCTTCGATAAGGTTAACGATTTTTTCGTAACGAGAAGATTTAGATGTGCTACGTACTTCTACAATAGCTTTACCGTCTTCAACAACAGTACCTGCATATACAGAACTGTCTTGATCGCGACGAACCGCTTCTGGTTCACCAGTCATGGAGCTTTCATTAACAAGAACAACACCATCGATAACGACGCCATCCAATGGAATCACTTCGCCTTGACGGATAATGATTTTATCACCTGCCACAACTTCGTTAACTGGCTTGCTCACTTCAATGTCGTCAACTAAAACCCATACTTTATCAACATTCAAAGACATGCTTTGAGCAAGATTCAATACAGATTTACGGTGAGTCCATTCTTCTAAGATATCGCCAATACCTAATAGGTACATAACAGCACCAGCTGTAGGATAATCTTTTTGAAGTAAAGCTGCACCAATAGCAACACCGTCGAGAACCTCTACGGTTAACTTACGTTGCCACAATGTTTTAATCGCTTTGCCGATAAATTTAATACCGTCAAACCATGCCCATGCTGCCGCAATCGGTGCAGGTAACACTGCTTTTTTACCTAAGTAAATAGCAGTGCGATTAATCATCATTTCACGATATTTTTTATTTACCAAGCGCGGAGAGTATTCATTCAAAGCAGGAGCTTCGGACAAATCTAAATCGCGTAGACCTAACACCGCATCACGTACAGATTCAGAATCGCCAGTATGTTTAATGACGATCTGACTGCTACGTGTATAGAAGGTTACGTCTAAAATTGCATCATTAAGTAATAATGTATCCTCTACATAAGCAGCTTCAGCTTCTGTAAAGCGATGACCAGTTACCTTAATATGCAAGCGATTTCTGAGTTTTCGTACAACAGAAAATTGTAACATAGTTAAATCCTTCTATTATTTATTTTCTTCAAAGATTTCTTCGTTGCGTGCTTCGTTGATTTCTTGAGCTTCTGCCAATACATCAGATGCGGAAGCTTGTACTTTTTCAGCAGTTTCCAATACAGTTTCTTTAGCGCGAAGGCCAGCTGCTACGATACCAGCATATACTTTTTTAGCGTCTTTAGAAGTCAACACTTTAAGACCTACAGTACCCAATGCAAGACCTGCTGCGAATAAGTTAGCGTTTTTAAGATTGTTTTGATTGAAGTTGAACATGATAATATCCCTTTCTACTAAATATATAAAAATTTACTTACTATATTTGAAAAGAGGAGCCATTATAGAGACCCCTCTTTCAAATTCAGAATTCGTATTAGCTTACTTAGCGGTACGTTTAATACCAAGCGCCTTGTTCGAACCATCACAGCTGCAGTTACCACCGCAACTAGAAGATTTTTTGGAGCCACCGCTACCACAGCCGCAGCCACCCTTACCAGACACTTGTTTATAAATTTTTGTACCAAGATAAGCCAATGCTAATATCACTATGAGTCCTATAATTAGGTTATCCATTATAATTCCTTCTTTCTCAATATCCACCAAATTTTCATAAATTGATATATGATAAATGAGTTAAAAGCAATATATTTGGATATTTCCCTTTTCTCATTATCATTTAACCACAAATAATGATAATTGGCAAGAGCTATTTTAAATTTTTTCTATAATTAAATTACATTATGTCAATACAATTTAGTTCTAGGTATCTAAGGAATGTAAACCATAGTGATTAACTACGCTTTAATTAGAAGCCTAGTGCCAAACCAATATTGTAGAAAATAAAGCATGCAATCCATGCGAAAGCATTTTCATAACAGAACATGAATAACATCCATTTCCAAGAACCAGTTTCGCGTTTAATAACTGCTAGCGCTGCGATACATGGCGGGTAAATCAAGATGAATAGCATTAATGTTAATGCAATCAATGGTGTAAAGTGTGGATCATTTTGTAAGTAATCAGTCAATGCTTGAGGATGATCTGTATCGCCACCTACTGCATAGATAGTACCCAATGTAGATACAACAACTTCTTTAGCCGCTAAACCAGCCACAAGAGATACACCGATTTTCCAGTCAAAGCCTAATGGTTTAAGAACTGGGTTGATTGCTTTACCGAACATAGCAGCATAGGATTGTTCCAATTTTTCAGAATTTTTTTCTTCGTCAATTTTTTGATTTTCATCATCTAAATTAGCGCTATTTTTATACATAGCCCATGCTACTGGGAATAATTGTTCATTTTGTTCTTTAATGTCATTGAACAATTCAGGTGCTTCAGAATCATCTTCTACTTCGATTTCAGGAGCAGCTTCTCCAGCATCCTCTGCTTGTGTAGTAGCATCTGCTACAGTAGATTTCATATTATCTACGATTTCATTAACTTGGTCTTTTTGTTCATCTGTAGCGATACCAAAATGAGCCAAAGTTTCTGCATCTTTCATTTCATATGTTTGAGCTACTTGATCATGCAATGCATCATAATCTTTGGAGTATTCTACATCCATTGGATATGTTGTGATGAACCATACGAGGATGGAAGCAGCAAGGATGAAAGTACCTGCTTTTTTAAGGTACATAATACCACGTTCAAACATATGAGTTAATGTAGCTTTTAAAGTTGGTAAATGATATGGAGGCAATTCCATTACGAATGGTTCTGCTTCGCCAGCAAATAAATATTTGCGGAAAATTTTAGCAAATACGATACCAAATACAATACCTAATGCATACACAGCAAATACTACAGTACCAGCCCATTCAGGAGGGAAAAATGCTGCTGCAAACAAAGTATAAACAGGTAAGCGTGCAGAACAACTCATGAATGGAGTAATTAAGATTGTTACCATACGATCTTTGTAGTTATCAAGGATACGTGCACCCATTACGGATGGTACGGAACAACCAAAACCTAATAATAAAGGAATAAACGATTTACCATGTAAACCACAAGCGCGCATTACACGGTCAATAACGAAGGCAGCACGTGCCATATACCCTGTATCTTCCAAGAAAGAGATACCAAGGAATAATAATAGAATTAATGGTACGAAGGATAATACAGCACCTACACCGGCGATGATACCATCAGAAATAAGTGATTGTAACTGACCTTCTGGAATAACTGTTACAACCCATGCTTGTAATGCAGTAAAGCCATCTTCAATCCAACCTTGAGGAATAGCACCTACAGTATTTACAAAGTTAAATAGTAACCACATTACAACCATAAAAATTGGCAAACCAAGAATACGGTGAGTTAAAATTTTATCATAACGGTCAGAACGCGTTTCTAATTGTGTAGGAGCCTGTGTTAAACATGTATTATATACTTCTACTGCGAAGCGGTGACGATATTCTTGGAATATTACATCAAGATCGACTTGATCTTTGATTTCTTCACGAATCGCTTTCGCTTTTTCAATAACAGCTTCTGTATTTTCAAAGCGCATAACTTTGCCAATAACGTCCGCATCTTTTTCTAACAACTTAACAGCAACCCAACGAAGTGGATATGTAACAGTACCAGCTTGTTTTAGTTCTTCTACAAGTTCACTAATTTTGCCTTCTAACAAATCACCATAGTTAATTGTTACACCAGGAGCTTTTTGAGAAGCAGCTACACTAACTGTTGCTTCTAGCAACTCTTTTGTACCAATATTAGTACGACCTACTGTGCTAACAATTGTAGCCCCTGTCATTTTTGCCATTTTTTTTAGGTCGTATTTAATGCCCATATCTTCAGCAACATCAGACATGTTTAGAGCAATAACCATTGGCTTTTCAAGTTCCAATAATTGTGCAGCTAAATATAAGTTACGTTCCAAATTAGATGCATCAAGAACATTAACAATTACATCTGGGTTATCATTTACGATAACATTACGCGCTACTAACTCATCCAAGGAACGTGCAGTTAAGCTATATGTACCTGGCAAGTCAATAAACAATAACTCATGGCCATCAAATTTCTTATAGCCTTCCTTTTTTTCTACTGTAACGCCGGCATAGTTACCAACGTGTTGCTTCGCCCCTGTGATATTGTTAAACATTGTAGTTTTACCACAGTTAGGGTTACCTGCTAAGGCAATTCGAATTTGCCCTTTTTCTGCCATGTGAACCTCCTATTGAACCTCTACATCAATCATGCCAGCTTCGCTATTACGAAGTGCTAATTCAAAGTTTTTTACTTTGATTTCCACCGGATCCCCCAAAGGGGCAAACTTCATAACATGGATTTTTGTACCATGTACAAGACCCATGTCAATTAGACGATGCTTAACGTTGCCACTGCCATGTAGTGTAACAATAAGACCAGACTCACCTGGTTTCATGTCTTTTAACTTTTTGATAGCCATACGACACCTCCTAATTATTGTACCTAACAACCTCATATTAAACACACCAAATAATAATGCGTATTAATATCTTAAATTATTATATCATGAAAGTTCATAATTTCAACAATAATTATCATTTTGTTATTCAAAATATTTATATTTATTATTAAATATGATTATACCTATTTTAAAAACATACCAAACGTACTTATAAAATAAGGGTCTATCCATTTTAATATTATATACACAATAAGATTTCTCATTACCGAAAATGATAATTAAGGTTATCTTGTTATCAATTTATTATACATTCATTCTCATTTTCATACTTGCGTTTCAAGAATTGCTTGTCATTATTAAGACTTCTAATCTCAATTTCACCTTTCAAATTCTCATTTTCTAAATTTTATTCATTTAATTAGATGTTATTCAACACTCATTATTCTCCCTAGAATATTCTATAATGATATAAATTTGCTCCACTCTAATAGATTAGGTATAATTAATATAATATGTATTAAAGAAAGGACGACACATGAAATCTTTTAAATCCTTAGGCGTTTGCGACGAACTTATTAGCACCTTACAAAAACAAGGCATAAAAGAACCAACGCCGATTCAAGAACAATCGATTCCTATCGTCTTCAAAGGCAATGATATTATTGCAAAGGCACAAACAGGAACAGGAAAAACATTAGCCTTCTTATTGCCTATATTGCAACGCATTCACACAGATGTACATCAAGAACAAGTACTGATTATCGCACCAACACGGGAACTCATTAAACAAATTTCCGACGAAGCAAAGGTGCTAGGCGCTGTGTTGGATGTCGATATTCTTCCGCTCATCGGTGGTAAAACGATTGAATCCCAATTACAACAACTTGGTAGACGTCCTCACGTTATCCTAGGTACACCAGGTCGCTTATTGGACCACGCTAAGCGCGGCTCACTCCATCTCGATTCGATCCGTCGCGTAGTGTTAGATGAAGCGGATCAAATGCTTCACATGGGATTTTTACCAGACATAGAAAATCTAATCGGTCAAACAGATGCGAATCGACAATTGTTACTCTTCTCTGCTACAATTCCGGACAAGATACGCAACCTAGCAAAAGCATATATGACAAAACCGGTATCTGTAACAGCGGAAGGTAAACACATTACACTAGACTCAATTGACCAACGCGTATATATGATGAATCCAGAGGATAAAACACCTCGCCTCATCAAGATGATCCAAGAAGATAATCCATATTTGGCAATCGTGTTCTGTAACAAGCGAGAAGGCGCCATTCGACTATCCTACGAGTTGACAGCTGCAGGTCTCAACATTGCTGAAATGCACGGCGACCTAACACAGGGCCGACGCACACAAATACTTCGAGACTTTGCCAAGGCAAAAACACAAATTTTGGTGGCTACTGATATTGCAGCGCGCGGCATCGATATTGAGGGCATCACTCATGTATACAACTATGATGTACCTCATGATGTAGATTACTACATCCATCGTATCGGTCGTACAGGTCGTGCAGGTAATTCTGGTATAGCCGTTACATTTGCTACGCCAGCCGATGAATCTTGGTTACGACGCATAGAACGTGCGATCCAAGCAACCTTAACAAAATACACAAAAGATGGGCAAATCAAAACTAAAGGTAATGCCAGCACTGCGCCAAAACGCAAAAAAGCAACATCAAAACCTAAAATCACAAGTTCCTATCAATCTACAAAGGCAAAAGCCCATAAGGCTCGAGGCCATAAGGGTTCCAATACTCGACAACGCCGTACCTCTACATCACAAACAGGTCGACGTGGCAATCGAAGATAACACAAAAATGCGTGTAGCATATCATAAGCTACACGCATTTTTTTATGTGCAATTATTTATTTTGATTTGCATAGATACTCGGTACACCCTCTACATCCATGCACTGCGTCTTGCAAGCTAAACGATTACTACAAACCCATGTAGTACGTCCTCTCATCTGTTGCTTTACAAAATATCCTTTTTTGCATCGAGGGCATATATATTGCTTTGACTCTTCCGGAACCTCCAGATTTGAATCCTCGTTTTGACCACCACCTACAGGTTGAGTATATCGACAAGACGGATAATTAGTACAACCTAAAAAGGCGCCAAACTTACCACTCCGCCGTTGTAATCGCCCCTTCTTACAGGATGGACACTCAGGTAAATCCTTCA
This sequence comes from Veillonella sp. ICM51a, assembly GCF_000524355.1. Taxonomy (NCBI): domain Bacteria; kingdom Bacillati; phylum Bacillota; class Negativicutes; order Veillonellales; family Veillonellaceae; genus Veillonella; species Veillonella sp. ICM51a. Next base: position 38,399 of record NZ_JAPX01000048.1, on the reverse strand, counting down.
GATTTACTTGATTGGCATCCATAGGCCGTCTTGCATTTTGATTCGAAATGGTACGGACCACATTGGGCATCATTTGATCACGACTTACCAGTTTATCAAAACCAAGTTTATCAATTAAGTGTTGTAAAAATTGAATCTGATCTTTTAGGAATGACTCCAGTGTATCCTCCCCCTCACTCATAAGAGCAAGACGTTCCTCCCAAATGGCTGTTTCATCAGGATATAATAATTCATCAGGCAATGCATCTACCAAAAGATATCCCGTATCGGTAGGAGATAACACCTGTTTCTTACCAGATGTCTTCATAAACCCACGACTGATTAATTCATCAATAATATTTGCCCGCGTCGCTTCCGTTCCAATACCGGATACGGCCTTCAATTGTTTCTTCAACTCTTCATTCTTAACAAACTTATGAATTTCCTTCATCGCTTGTAATAATGTAGAAGGCGTAAATCGAGAGGGCGGTTTTGTTTGTTTTGACTCTACAGATGAATCCGTATATTTAACTGAGTCATTCTTTTTAACCGACGGCAAATGATCTGCTTCTTCGATAGCATCCTTTTTAGGCCCCGATTCTGCACCTCGTTCATCGGTTAAGTCCGGTTCATCACCATCTGCGTTAGTCTTAGACTTTTGACGCTTATATAAGGACTTCCAGCCTTCTTCAATAACAACGCGACCATTGGCAACGAATTCTTCCTCGCATTGACCAACTACAATCCTTGTTTGCTCATATACATGTTCTCCATAAAATTGAGCAATATAGGCCTGACTGATGAGAAAGTAAATATTACGTTCTGCTTGAGTTAGGCTGTTTACATTACAAGCAACTGTGGTTGGAATGATGGCATGATGGGCAGTAATCTTTTTTTCATTCCATGCACGACTCTTAATATTTCTATCCGCATTTTGTGCCCATTGTGAAAGTTTTTCATCCCCCGATTGCGCTAAATTGCTGAGAATAGCCATACGATCACCATATTGATTAGGTGGCAAGTATTCACAATCAGAACGAGGATACGTGGTCAATTTTTTCTCGTATAATTTCTGTGCCGTATCAAGTACAGTTTGAGGGTCATAAGAGTATGCCTTCCCTGCCAACACTTGTAATGACGATAGTGATAATGGCAACCGTTGTAAATCTTTCTTCTTGGATTTTGTAACGGATTTTACCATGCCATCAAGGCTTGATGCTAGCTGTTGCACTAAGCTTTCAGCAACCCCTTTATTAATGAGACGCCCATCTGGATCTAATCCTTTTTGTTCATCCTTAGGTTGCCACGTTGCCCAAAAGGTACCATTCTCATGGGTATATAAAATTTTAACGGTAAAATAATCAACCGGTTTAAAGTCGGCTAATTCTCGCTCACGACGTACTACGAGTGCTAGTGTCGGTGTTTTTACACGGCCTATAGGCAATGTTACCTTATTCCCCTTATACCGTTCAGATAATGTATAGGCCCTCGATAAATTCATCCCGATTAACCAATCGGCACGCGCTCTAGCTAATGCAGATTGATATAGATTGTGAAAGTCCTTATTATCGCGCAAATCACCTAATGCCGATTTTACAGATTTCTCGTCCAATGCATTTAATAAAATCCGTTGCACCGGTTTTGTATTGCCTACAAAATACAAAACCTCATCGACTAATAACTGACCTTCTCTATCCGGGTCACCCGCGTTGACAATAATATCGGCCTTTCCAATCAGCTCTTTTACAGTTTCAAACTGTTGACGACTGCTATCGGTTACGAGTAATTTCCACTCAGTAGGTACAATTGGTAAGTCTTGAGGACGCCAACGAATATATTTATCGTCATAGTCACCAGGCTCGGCTTGATGTAATACATGCCCTACAACCCATGTAACAACATCGTCACCTTGGATAAAATAACCATTGCGTTTTTGTATATTCTTATTTTCCGGCAAACATTTACTGATTTCTCGAGCCATGGATGGCTTTTCTGCAATAAATAACCGCATGGTCCCCTCCTTAACGTACATATGGCGACCATCCCCGTAGTCGCTCTTTGAAATCTCATTATACTACAATTTAGTGGTCATAACTACCAAAATCATGTATAATTTTAAAGATATGAATAATGTGAAAATTGTACAATACAATTAAACTTTCACAAGCGAAACAACAGAGGTGAATTATGACATTTTTAGAAGAAGTACAACGTCGTCGTACGTTTGCTATCATATCTCACCCGGATGCGGGTAAAACAACATTAACAGAAAAATTACTTTTATACGGTGGCGCTATTCACTTGGCAGGCTCCGTTAAGTCTCGAAAAACGGCAAAACATGCTGTATCTGACTGGATGGAAATCGAAAAGCAACGTGGTATCTCTGTAACGAGTTCCGTATTGCAATTCGACTACGATGGATGTCGCGTAAACATCCTCGATACACCTGGTCACCAAGACTTCTCCGAAGATACCTATCGTACATTGATGGCTGCTGATAGCGCAGTCATGCTCATCGACGTAGCAAAAGGCGTGGAAGCACAAACTAAAAAACTATTTGCCGTTTCTAAAGAACGAGGTATTCCAATCTTTACATTCGTAAATAAAATTGACCATTTTGGTCGTAGTCCATTCGATTTGATGGAAGAAATCGAAAACGTTCTCGGCATCCGTACATGCCCTATGAACTGGCCTATCGGTATCAATGGCGAATACAAGGGCGTATACGATAGAGAGCATGAAACGATCGAGCTCTTTGCTAAGGATGAAACACATGGTCAAGAAAAGTTAGCCTCTGAAAAAGGTGCATTAACTGACCCTCGCATGAAAGAATTATTAGGTGACGATGTATATCAAGCATTGCTTGATGATATCGAATTATTAGACGTTGCAGGCGACCCATTCGATTTTGATAAGGTGCGCGCCGGCGAATTGACACCGATGTTCTTCGGCTCTGCTATGACAAACTTTGGGGTAAAACCATTTTTAGAAAAATTCTTAGAACTCGCTCCATCCCCAGCTCCACGTCAAGCAATCGAAGAGGTTGTACAACCTACAAGCGAAGACTTCTCAGCATTAGTATTTAAAATTCAAGCCAATATGGACCCTAATCACCATGATCGCATCGTATTTATGCGTATCTGCTCTGGTAAATTTGAAAAGGGCATGTCTGTATTGCATCGCCAATCGAATAAGACGATTCGCTTATCACAACCACAACAATTCTTGGCTACAGAACGTACCATTGTAGAAGATGCGTATCCTGGCGATATTATCGGTGTCTTCGACGCCGGCACAATGGGTGTAGGCGATACACTATGTGCACAAAAGCACAAGGTTACATTTGGCGACTTCCCTGTCTTCCCACCTGAATTCTTTGCTCGTGTATCACCAAAAGATACGATGAAACGCAAACAATTCCAAAAAGGGATGACACAACTTGCCCAAGAAGGGGCTGTTCAAATCTTTGAACAACCAGGTGCTCTCGACTCCTTCGTAGTTGGCGCTGTCGGTATGCTTCAATTTGAAGTATTGGAATACCGCCTAAAAAATGAATACGGTGTCGATTTATTAAATCATACATTGCCATACAGTGTAGCACGTTGGATTGACGGAGACGTAGATACATCCACACTAAAAGGTCTAGATAATGCAATGATTGTAAAGGATAACCGTGACCGCACCGTTGTACTCATCGCCAACGAATGGCAAATGGGTTGGGTTCTAGAACGTAATCCTGATGTTACTTTCTTAACAACACCAAAATTACATAATGAGATTTAATTAAATCTTAGTTCACTATATAAATGGCGAAGGTCCTTTCTATCGATCCTTCGCTATTTTATTCTCACATTTATATAATCAAAAATTTTTCTATTCTCATTAGAGGAATTTATGACGAAAGTGTAGAATATATAATCTATACATATTTTGTATACATGATAAATTCTATAGTATTTAATTGGTTGTTCATGATACAATGTAATAAATTATTTTTATTTGTTAAAAGGAGTGATTTTATGCCACTGATTGACCTAAAGTTAGTCAACGATGTATGGACACTAAACCTGTCCATGATTCAAACTGTGGGCCTCGCTGTAATTACCTTATTCATAGGTACTTGGATTAATAAACATTCCAAGTTTTTACAACGCATGTGTATGCCAGCACCAGCTGTAGGGGCTTTACCATTTGCATTTTTAACTGCTATTCTTTCTTATTATCATATCTTGGATATTAAATTTGAAGGTTCCTTGCAAACCTTTTTAATGCTTGCCTTCTTTACTACCATCGGGTTGATGGCTTCCTTAAAGGTATTGAAAAAAGGCGGTATTTTCATTATCTTCTTCTTCCTTGCTTGTGCCGTGTGGATTGTAGTTCAAAATACTGCAGGTATCGCCATTGCCAAAGCATTGGGTATTGAACCAATTATCGGTATCATGGCTGGTTCCGTATCCATGATTGGTGGTCTCGGTACGGCAGGTGCCTTCGGTCCATACTATGAACAATTACTTGGTATTCCAGGTACTGCATCTGCAGCCGTAGCAGCAGCTACATTTGGTATGGTAGCTGGTACGATTTTAGGTGCTCCAGTAGGAGAACGCATCATCAAAATGCATAAGGTAAAAACACCTTACGACAACCCTGAAACTATGGATGATGACAACATCGATTATATCGAAGATCACGTTGAAGGCGGCGGAAAGCAATTCAACTCTCAAGATTTGTTAACGATTTGTATGTGGATTGGCCTAGCTCTTGGCATTGGTACCATCGTAAGTGCAGGTTTATCTATCTTAACTCCATTACCTGCATACATTGGCTCTATGATTTGTGCAGCCATCATTCGTAACTTTGGTGACTTTACAAAATCCTACAAGATTAACGATGCTGCCCTTGATGCTGTATCTAATGTAGCATTGTCCCTATTCGTTACAATGGCAATCAATAGCTTGAAACTTGTACAATTAATCGACCTTGCATTACCACTTATTACAATCTTAGTTGCACAAATGGCGCTTATCTGTGTATTCGCATACATTATTTACTTCCTATTTGGTCGCAACTACGATTCCGTTATGCTCGGTGCAGGTGCTATCGGTTTCGGCTTAGGTGCTACGCCAAACGCATTGGTTAATATGTTATCCTTAGCAAGTAAACACGGCCCATCCCCTCGTGCATGGCTCGTTGTATCCTTGGTAGGTGCATTCTTAATCGACTTTGCTAATGCCTTTATTATTACAACAATGGCTGGCATTCTATACTAAAATGAAAGGACCCATTCGGGTCCTTTTTTATGCCAAAAGGTCCTAAGGATAATCCTTAGGACCTTTTAATTATATTATTTAATTAAGGCCGCCCACGCATTGGCTACATCGGCAAATTCTTGGAGGGTAAATGTCTCTCCTCTTCGTTGACCATCGATATTGGCTTTTGCTAAAAGCTCTTCAATTCGATCTTTAGAAAGCCCTGTCGTCTTCATTGTATTAGCAAATGTTTTACGTCGTTGTGCAAAACCAGCTTTCACAACGCGGAAGAATAGTTTCTCATCAACCACATCCACAGGAGGTTTATCACGCAATACACAGCGAATGACAGAACTCGTTACAGCTGGCGCTGGCAAGAAAGATTTTGGCGGAACATTTAACACGATATCGGGCTTAGTATAATACTGAACAGCCACCGATAGAGCACCATAGTCCTTCGTACCTGGCTTTGCCACCATCCGTAAGGCTACTTCTTTTTGTACCATCACAACGAGGCGCTCTATAGGCAATCTACTTTCCAAAAGTGACATAATAATAGGTGTTGTAATGTAATATGGCAAATTAGCAACAACCTTGAACGGTTCATGATGCATAATGGACGGTACATCCAATTTCAACACATCCCCATGAACAATAGTCACGTTACTATATTGAGCTAGTGTCGTATCTAAAACCTCTAATAAACGCGTATCGAGCTCAATAGCCGTTACATTAGCACCACTTTGTGCTAAGCCTTGTGTAAGCGTGCCAATACCAGGACCAATTTCTAAAACAGGCTCTCCTTCTTGTAAATCCGCAGCTTTTACAATTTCACCAACAATGCCACGCTTAATCAGAAAATTCTGGCCCAACTTTTTGCTCATTTTAATATCAAAACGTTTACAGATATAATGAACTACTTCTGGACTCGCAATGATAGATTCAATCATGAATACTCCTATTCTAAATTTTGTTACGAATTTAATACTATGTTTGTTGAAAGTATATTAACATCTTGAAACGGCTTGTTCATATTCATCACGACTGATGCCATAATGATTGAGTCGATATAAAAACTGTTTGCCATTTCCATATCCTATACCCAAAGCAGCACCAACGGCAGCTCGTTTATCAGCACTATTAGGAAATCCAGAAAGGCCATGTCGTACAAGATCTGCCATCGTAAATTCCTCGCTGGATACCAATGATTCTGTATGGAGTACGGATAAAGCCTTTATAATAGACTCTGGCGAAGCTTGTTCGATACCAATATCATCATTTGCATAGGCCTCATCGCGAGGAACAAAGGCATGTTGTGCATTAGGAAATTTCTTTGTTAATACGCGGCGTATACGTTCGCCAGCCGTATCTGGATCGGTAAGAATAATAATGCCCCGCTTCTCATAGGCTACCCGAATCTGTTCAATAACGCCCTTGCGCAAGGTAAATCCTTCCGTAGCAATACAATCAGCGTCAATAGCTTGATGTATACGTTGTATATCCGATTTTCCTTCTACTACAATAACCTCTTTTAACATAGGACCTCCTTATATCTATTATATTATTGTAACATATATAGCATTGCTTAAATAGGTGTAATAGTTTAGTATAATATTATATAAAACTATAAAAATAAGGAGATAATTGTGACATTACAACAATTGCGATATGTAACGACAATTGCCAATATCGGCAGTATTAGTGAGGCTGCAAAACGTTTATTCGTATCTCAGCCAAGCTTGACGAAAGCCATAAAAGAATTAGAAAAGGAGATGGGCATTACCATCTTCGATCGCACCAATAAGGGCATTACTGTATCTAAGGAGGGCGAGCGTTTTTTAGGATATGCACGCCAAGTATTGGAACAAGCTACGCTGTTAGAAGAACAATATAAGAGTAATAAAGGTGGAAAAAAACAATTTTCCGTATCTACACAACATTACTCCTTTGCAGTAAATGCTTTTATCGATCTTATCAATCAAAGCGATGTAGACTCTTATGATTTCTCGTTACGGGAAACACAAACCTATGAAATCATTGATGACGTAGCGCATATGAAAAGCGAAATCGGTCTTTTATATTACAATGATTTTAATCGACCTGTTTTAGAAAAATTGATTCATACTAACGAATTAACCTTTACAGAGCTATTCACGGCGAGCCCTCATATTTTTATCGGCAAACAACATCCATTAGCTACTAAAAAAATGGTCTCTATGAATGAATTGGAACCATATCCTTATGTATCATTTGAACAAGGCGACCATAATTCGTTCTATTTTTCCGAAGAAATTTTTAGTACTGTTGTGCGCCCAAAACATATACGTGTCCGTGATAGGGCCTCCCTCTTTAGTCTATTAATCGGCCTCAATGGATACACCGTATCAAGCGGCGTTATCGATAAGGAGTTCAATGGTGAAAGTATCATTTCCGTGCCCCTATCAGAAGAAGGCATCATGCATATCGGCTACATTACTAACAATAAAATGCAGCGCAGTCGTTTAGGACAAGGATATATTAATGCCTTAGAGCAATATGTAAACAATTATGGCAAACATATTCAATTGCCCACCGAAAAATAAATCTTTCGATTCTACAAATCAAAATAACAAACTAAATCAGTACATCCTCTATACAGAAGGATGTACTTTTTCTTTATAACTAATGCCATACTATATGGTTGCCTCCATAACTATAATCTATACCAAACATTAATATATAGATATTTTTAAATATAGTTAGACTTAGCTATAATAAACCTATCGAAATTATCGGTTATACCGTTTATTATAGGAGGTTTTATTATGTCTAACCATTTAGCACCATTTCATTTTGATATTGTAGGTTCTTTCCTACGTCCAGCAGAATTAAAAGAAGCACGTCAAGCTTTCACAGACGGCAAAATCACTCGCGAAGATTTAACAGCAGTCGAAGATCGCCTTATTACAGACCTTATCAAAAAACAAAAAGCAGCAGGTCTACCTGTGATTACAGATGGCGAGTTCCGCCGCGCATATTGGCATTTGGATTTCATGTGGGGATTCAATGGTGTAAAAGAAATTGAACTTGAACATGGCTACAAATTCCACGGTCAAGAAACAGCACCTGGTTCTCTTGCACTTACAGGCAAAATCACAGGCACTAATCACCCATTCGTAGAACATTTTAAATTCGTAAAACAATTCGAAGATGAACATACAACAGCTCGTCAAACCATCCCTGCCCCATCTCAATTCTTAGCAGAATTATTCCGTGAAGATAATGGTACTGTAACACGTTCCTTCTACCCAGATTTAGAGGAGTTAATCCAAGATATTGCAGCAGCCTATCGTCAAGTTATAAAAGATTTATATGATGCAGGTTGTCGCAATATTCAATTTGATGATTGTACATGGGGTATGTGCTGCGACCATGGCTATTGGACTGGCCGTCAAAAAGATAAAAGTGTAACCATCGAAGGAGAAACAGCAAAATACTTACGCGTAAATAACTTGGCCCTTGAAGGTCGTCCTCAGGATCTAGCTTTTACAACACATGTATGCCGCGGTAATTACAACTCTACTTGGGCTGCTAGCGGCGGCTATGAACCAGTAGCACCAATTCTATTTGCCAAAGAAAACGTAGATGCATATTACTTAGAATTCGACGACGAACGGTCCGGTGGCTTTGAACCATTGCGTGAAGTATCACCTAATAAAAAGGTTGTATTAGGCCTCATTACAACAAAACGTCCACAACTAGAAGATAAAGAAGTAATTAAGGCTCGAATTAAGGAAGCTACAAAATACATTCCTCTCGAAAGACTTTGCCTATCCCCTCAATGCGGATTTGCATCCTGCGAAATCGGCAATCAATTAACCGAAGAAGAACAATGGGCCAAATTGGCATTAGTTAAAGAAATCGCACACGAAGTATGGGGTGATTAAATGACAGAGCGCACAATATACTTGGGTGGTGGTTGTTTCTGGGGATTACAAGGTTATATTCGCCAAATTCCCGGCATAGTTTCGACTGAGGTGGGCTATGCCAACGGCCCTACTACCAACCCAAGTTATGAAGATGTATGTCATGACAGTGGCCATGTAGAAGCACTAAAAGTAATCTATGATACCGATATATTATCATTAGATCATTTAATTCAGTATTTCTTGCGTGCTATCGATCCATTTAGTATCAATAAACAAGGCGGGGATGAAGGAATTCAGTATCGGACAGGTATATACTATACAGATAGTGCTGATAAAGCAATTATTGAAACTACATTAGCTCGTGCTCAATCCTTTGAAAGCAAACCCTTCGCCATCGAAGTATTACCACTTGATAACTATTACTCTGCAGAAGAATATCATCAAGATTATTTAGACAAAAACCCTAATGGTTATTGTCACATTCCTCTCGGCCTATCCCAAGAGCCACTTATAGACGATAGTGCCTATAACAAACCGACCGAAAAAGACTTGCAAACTTTATCACTGCAAGAGTTTGAAGTGACTCAAAATGCTGCTACAGATGCACCATTTAGTCATGAATTGACTGATGAATTTAAATCTGGACTCTATGTAGATGTCACTACGGGTGAACCACTATTCGGATCATCGCGTAAATTTGAATCACATTGTGGTTGGCCAAGTTTTACAAAACCCATAGCGAAAGATGTTATTCGGTATTACAAAGATGACTCCCATGGTATGCAACGTGTTGAAGTACGCAGTCGAATCGGAAATGCCCACCTAGGTCATGTCTTTGAAGATGGCCCTAATGGATCGTTACGGTATTGCATCAATGGATCAGCTCTCAAATTTATACCAAAAAATGAATTATTAGGAACAAAGTATGAATACCTAATTCCTTATATAGACTAATATCTATACAAGAAAAGGACGATACATTTCCTCATTGGAAACTATCGTCCTTTTCTCATTAGGGTAATTATACCAAAAGGAGATATCACTTGGATATCTCCTTTTATTATTAATATGAATTAATCGAGTACGTAAACTGTTACATCACGTCGACCAAAGTCCATGGCTTCACCATAGGAGTCCATAACAAGGTCAATACGATTTCCCACGATAGCACCGCCTGTATCAGCTGCTACGGCCTCACCATAGCCTGGAATAAATAAGCGCGTACCTAATGGAATCACATCAGGGTCAACAGCAACTACACCGCGTACTGCAGGAATACCTGTAGCAGTAATACCAGCACCGTCGCCATCACCTGCTAAATAAGCAGATGCTTCCATAACGATGGAACGAGATGCACGGCCAGATACATTACGGGATGTCGTTACTTCACGAGTACCTTCTTTAATAATTGTAGGTACCATATTTGTCATTACAGACTTAGACAATTCATTCGTTCTAATAGCGGTGCCATTATTATATAATGTCTCAACTTGAACGCGTTCAGTGCCCGGTTGACCAACTTGAACAACTTCTTCTTCGCCTTGAGCCATTGTGTCATCTTTTTGACGAATAACTTGGACTGGGATTTCTTGATCCACAGTATTCACTGCACGGCTTGTAACACGTACAATATCCACATTACTACCAGCTTGAATAGCACCACTAGCTGCAGTGGTATAATTAGGAGCTTTAAAGCCTAATTCTTCTGCTAAATCCTCGGCTGTAGTTTGTGTAGTATAAACAGTTCTAGTTTTTCCATTTACTGTAACAGATACTGGGAATGCTCTTACTACTGTAAGTGTTGTCCCTTCTTGTACAGAATTAGAATCGCTAATTACTTTATCTTTCGGATTTAATTTAATACCTGCGTTACGCACGATACCTTCATTCGAATTTAAATGTGTTTTAACAGTATGAGCTGCACCATCAGCCATGACTGTAACAGTTTTATCGTTGTAAGAAAAACCAGTCAAGGTTATTGCAGTTACCATCAATCCAGCAACCACAGACGATATATATCGCTTGTGCGTCTTTTGAATTCTCATTACGAAATACCTCCTGTAACAATCATATTCTACTACAGTTAGATATAACCTGTCAAACACACAAGGTTAACAATCTCCGATAAACCCTTATAATATATGGTTTTTCTCATTTTAAATCTTTTGTTTTTTTACACTCTGTCCACTGTATAAATACATATCTAAGTTTTTCGATAACATACTACATAAGCAAAATTGTAGAGGTATATAAGATACTACTACAATATATAGTATACGATGTATATATTATTTCGAAAGTGAATATTTATGAGTTTTTCTATTGTTACCACAAAATATATTAAAGTTCTAAATTTTCATTTACATTTCATATTACAATAAATAAAACGACTAAAACATACGTAAATTGGGTATTTATAATCTATATTTATACATCTATATAACAGCGTTTTGAAATTTCATTATTCTTTCATCTTAAACATTGGCTTAAATCGTTCTATGACTGTCATTTGCTCCCTACTATCTTGTGTATTAGCAGCCTCCATTAATTCTTCTTGTGCAGATAACGGCCCCTCTATATTAGATACTTTATAATAAGAACCATCGGATCTCATAAGATGTGCTTTTAATGTATCTACTAAATATAAGTCTAGAATACCTTTAATTCTTGCTTTATGACGTTTATCCTCAATAGGAATCATCAATTCAACCCGTTCATTTAAATTGCGAGGCATCCAGTCCGCACTAGAAAGAAATATTTTTTCATTGCCTCCATTTCGGAAATAGAACAATCTATGATGTTCCAAGAAACGCCCTACTATTGAACGTACCGTAATATTATCACTAACCCCTGCAATGCCAGGTCTAAGCGTACAAATTCCCCGTACAATCAAATCAATACGCACCCCATTAGCAGATGCCTCATATAATTTGGCAATGACTTTTTTATCCAGTAATGAATTCATCTTTGCAATAATATATGCATCTTCACCACGTTTAGCACATTGGATCTCTTCATCTATAAGATCCATAATTCTCTCTCTCAAATTTAATGGTGCTACGATAAACTTATTCCAAATCGGTGGATCCGAATAACCAGAAATCAAATTAAAGAAGCGAGATGCATCATCACCGTATTCATCATTGCATGTAAAAATGCCACAATCCGTATATATGCGGGCCGTTTTACCATTATAATTCCCCGTTGCTAAATGCACATAACGGCGTATACCATCTTCTTCACGGCGAACTACCATTGTAATCTTAGAATGGGTTTTTAACCCCTTTAACCCATAAATAACATGACAACCCGCCTTTTCTAATCTACGAGCCATAGTAATATTATGCTCTTCATCAAAACGGGCCTTTACTTCCATCAAAACAGTAACTTGCTTACCATTATCCGCTGCTTTTATAAGAGACGCAATAATGGGTGATTCTCCACTAACGCGATACAAGGTTTGTTTTATAGCCAAGACATTTGGATCTACCGCAGCTTGTGCTACAAATTGTTCAACCACACTAAAGGATTCAAAAGGATGATGTACAAATATATCTCTATTACGAATCACATCGAGTAAATTTTCTCCTTCGAATCCAATTAAATCGCTTGGTATTTTAGGCTCAAATGGTTTATAGCGCAAATTATCATACCCAGGGTAATTTGAAAAATCGAAATACATACGACAATCTAAATGACCATCTATATGGTATACATCTTTTTCTTCAAGTTCTACACTTGCCAATACGGTACGCAACAATTCAGGAGAACCACCTCCAACAACCTCTAAGCGAACCGCATCACCACGGCGTCTACGCCGTAAAGAAGCTTCGACCTCTGTCAATAAATCCTTTGCGTCTTCTTCATCGATTTCCAAATCCGCATCACGAGTCAATCGGAAAATCATAGACTCTTCAATACCATAACCTTGGAAGAATTGAATCGCATAATAACTTATAACATCCTCTAAATACACAAATCGATGTACCTTATTTGAGGAGGATGGTACCTCGATAATTCGATCTAATACTGACGGTATTGGCAAAATTGCAATCTTATAATCCTTTGTACCATCTGGTTGAACTTGAAAGATGCGAACAATAGCATTAATCGTATTATTTGCCAAAAAAGGAAATGGATGTCCTGAGTCAACGGCCAATGGAGTGACCACAGGATAGATTTGTTCCTCAAAATAATGACGTAACCAGGCCTTTGTCTTTACATCTAACTCTTCAGGATGAAAAAAACTAAACCCTTTTTCCTTTAAATCTGCTAAAACGCGATGTAAATATGTATATTGTAACGAAACTAAACGTTGTACAGATTCATCGATAGCTTTGAGCTGTGCCTTGGCATCCATATGAGCAGCATCATATTTAACAATACCATTCATAGCTTGATGACGTAATCCCGCTACGCGTATCATAAAAAATTCGTCTAAATTAGAACTGGCAATAGCGATAAAGCGTAAACGCTCCATTAAGGGATTGCTCGTATCCATCGCTTCTAATACAACCCGTTGGTTAAACTTTAACCAGGATAATTCACGGTTAAAATAGTACTTTGGACTTGTAAACAACTTATACACCCCCTATGGTCAAGGAAATTTCCATACCAAATATTTCGCTAAAATAGATAGAATCTCGATTAAACGTCCACCATTCAAGAGAAATATTTTCCTTTGTCCGTACGTGAACAATTAATTCTTTATCCTTCTCTTCTAATCGTATCTCGTCTATTTTTTGATTACTTCCCGCATCTAATGAACAGGCTACACGGACGATAGCAACAAGCTTTGTAACTTGTATTTTTTGTAATTCTGTTAGCACTCTAAAGCAATCATCATCATCTGAAGGTGTCCCTTTATAGTGGTAATACACTACATTCGCAACTACTTGTTTTTCTTCCTCTGAAAGTCCAAATATATCAGTTCCCATGACGATATGATACGCATGCTCGCCATGATTTCTAAGGCTTACAAATTTACCAACAGAACACAAGATTGCCGCTATGCGACACAAATATCCCCACCGCTCTGGCAAGCCTTTATGACGCAATGCATTACAAAAGGCTAAACTAAAACGTTCAACCTCCCTATCATGTATAGAATCCGTGTGATAACGAGCCGCTATAGCACGTGCTAAGTCAGCATTTTGCTCACGTAACTGATACATATACGGATGATTTTCAGATTCTACACCGTAAAACCAACTAATACCTTGTGAAAAAGAATAACTACTAAATATTAAAGACTCTGGTTGAATCGCATTAATGATTTCTGCAAACAAAATCATTGTAGGCATAAGAATATTAGCTTTAAATTCCGGTATCTTATACCGATTCATTAATTTGGTAGCCGTAATACCATCAAAGGAGTCTACTAGCTCTTTAAATTGCTGTGGGTTAATTGTTGTAATAGGTTCACTATCACTATATCCCATCAATTGTAAGATTAAACGTGCTTCATCACCGGAAAATATGACATTCTTAATATTAAATAATTGCAATTCTTCTCGCAATGGACTAATCATACGATGCAAATATTCTGTAATAGCAGTGCTAAACGATATAGAAGCCCTTTGATTTCTGTTAAAAGACTCCATAACACGGAGAGAACCACTATGCATGTTTTGTTGGAATAACAAAGATGCTCCTCTCCAAGCTGTTAGACCAACCCCTCCAGATGTAACATCTGCAAAGAGACAAGCTGTATCCTCATCTGTCGCCTTATGATGGTACATCATTTCGTAATATACAAGAGCGTACTTAAAATATACCTCTTTAGGCATATCTATCACTTCAACACGCATGCCAGTTTGTATAAAAATCTGATCCAATATAGCCCTTCTATTAGTGGCCTCTCGAATTACGGTAGTGCCATATAAATGACATCTAGACACACCATAATCAGCCATTAATTGTTTATAGCCCTTAAGAATGTCACAAATCTCTTCAATCGTTTTAAAGCTAAGACGTGAAGTTTGAAATAATTCTTCTCCAAAGGTCACTTCTCGAGCTGCATAATCGATGACACGTACATCATCAATACTTTTGTATTCTAATATTGTAATGCTCATGCTACTAGACCCAACATGTAAAATAGCATATCTGAGCACTTTTGATAATGTCATACCTACCTCCTACTGAGGGGACCACTCAATTTCTAACTGACGTTTAAATTCCTTTTTAAAAGGCTTCACTAATTTTTCAACAGCCCCTTTTGTTATATCAATATCTCGATGCTTTGGATACTGTATAATCAAACGCACCTCATCTGGACTAATTCGACTATCTAAATTCATAACCAGCTGTTCATGGCTTTCATCAAGAGCCTCAGCAATAGCTAGAATAATTGACAACTTTTGCCCTATCGAACGCTGCTCATCATCCAGTAGTTTACCGTACAAGAAGTTTTTATATTCCTTAGGTGTTAAACCATGCGAATTCATAACGAGAAACGCACTAAAAGCCTGTTCAATATGTGTCATTCCATATAGATTACTGTTAACCAGCATATAGCAACCATGTCGAGCATGACTATAATAATTCACACGTTTGCCAATATCATGCAATAATGATGCTACTTGCAAACAACGGCGCAGCGCATTATCGCCCTTATGCAAGGACCACCATTGTTCAAATAATGTATCAGCTAATCTGCAAATATATTTAGCATGAACGAGCTCATGACGTGTCATCTCCAATAAAACATTTTCTGCAGAGTGAATCAATATATCTGGAATAATAGGATTACCACCTAAATAGTTATGCCCATAATAATCATAAAATAAACCTTCTCGAAGGCCAGAACCACCTACGACTAAGGTTTTACAATTCACATAATTAAATAATTCATAGACGATACTCATTCCCGCAATTATGATATCAGCTCGCTCGGATGAAAGACCATTTATTTTTTTGCGTTGCGCTAACGGTTTAGATCTAACCTCATCCAATAATTCTGTAAAGCGATGGTATGGAATCTCATAATTATGTAATTTAGTAATAGGATATGATAATTTACGTTGATCCATTTTGGCTATATTTCGTGCAGTACCACCAATACCTAACAGAGGCATTTTAGTGTTCTTAAGCCAAGGTTGTTCCTCTATGGCCTTTCTAATGGCCTTAATCATTTTATTGTATTCTTTGTCAGTAAACTCATCGCCCTTCTGATAGGTTCCGGTTAATGTTAAAGCACCAATAGGTAAGCTAACAGACTGTTCAATTTGACGATTTCTTACTAATGTAACTTCAGTACTGGCTCCGCCTAAGTCAAAAATAACAAAATCCTTGAGACCAATCGTATTAATAACACCCAAAAAGCCTAAACGAGCCTCTTCTTCTCCTGAAATACATTCTAAATCAAGCCCAGTCTCACGTTTCACGGTTTCAATAAATTCATCACCATTTTTAGCTAATCGAACAGCTGCTGTAGCAACAGCTTTAATAGAATTTACTTCAAGCGCTTTTGCCATATGTACATAAGACTGTAGCGATACTAAGGCACGATTCATAGCAGGTTCTGTCAGTTTATGATTGCCCCACATATTTTCGCTTAAGCGAATGGAATTTTTTTCCTGATAAATTAAGCGATAACTACCTGTATCTGATATTTCATAAATAACGAATCGAACGGAATTCGATCCTAAGTCAATAAATGCAATGCGTTCCATCTTATCATCCTTTATAAGCCCAAATCGATATAGACTATATATGTTAGTATACCATAGAAAAACGCGATCCTTTCTACGAAAGAATCGCGTCCTACCAAGGATATATGTATAAACCATAATTAGTCCACATATATCCTATAACTAGCAGTATTTATTTTATTCCAAATACACGTTTGCCATTTTCATAAGCAATCGAAGCAAACTCATCTACATCCATACCGCGTAAGGATGCAATTTCCTGAGCCACAAATTGTGTTTTACTCGGATCATTACGACGGCCTCTAAATGGAGGTGGTGTTAAATACGGAGAATCCGTTTCAATAAGAATACGGTCAAGTGGCACTTGTTTAGCAACCTCTTTTAACTTCGTAGACTTTGGAAATACAACAGGTCCAGCAAAGGATATATAGAATCCCAATTTAATAGCCTCTTTAGCCATCTCCCAACTACCGGAATAACAATGGAAAATCCCCCAATTGTCCTTGCCTTCGTTGCTCAATATATCCATGATATCACCATGGGCATCACGGTCATGGATGATAATAGGCAAATCTACCTCTCGAGCCAACTCGAGTTGACGTATAAACACCTTCTTTTGCGTTGGTCTATCAGAAAAATCATAATAATAATCTAGGCCGATTTCACCGATAGCACGCACTTTATCATTGCGTAATGCTAACTCTTTAAAGTATTCATAATCATCATCGGTAAAATCTTTCGCTTCGTGAGGGTGTGTGCCTACAGCCGCATATAAACGGTCATCTGTTTCAGCCAATGCAACACCAGATTCAACAGTTTGTCTATCAACACCAGGAATCATAATGTATTCAACGCCTGCATCGAAACAAGATTGTAACATATCAGCTCTATCGTTATCAAAACGATTATCGTTAATATGTGCATGTGTATCAAAGAGTTTCATTATTTTACAATGCTCCCTGCTGGTAATGATTCAATATTGGTAACTTCTAAATGTTCTTCCCAATCAGAAGCGGATAAAATCATACCATAAGATTCTATGCCCATCATCTTTTTAGGGCTCAAGTTTGCTAAGTAAATTACCTTTTTACCAACCATAGATTCTGGCTCGTAATATTGAGATATACCACTTAATACGGTGCGTTCTTCAAGGCCAATATCCAATACAAATTTCAATAATTTTTTAGACTTAGGTACCTTTTCACAACTTACAACCTTAGCTACACGAAGATCCAATTTTTCAAAATCATCATAGCTAATGTTTTCTTTTAAAGGTGGAATATTCGATGTATCAACAGATTCTGTAGTTTTTTCTTCTACAGCAGTGATGTCTACCATTTCTGGAACTTCAAAACGTGGATAAATCGGTTCACCTTTTACGACCTTCGTACCAGTTTGGATGCCGCCCCATGTGCGCACATCATCCAATTGTACATGCTCAAAACCACCTAGTCCCAATTGGTCCCAAATTTTTGGAGCCCCTACTGGAATAACAGGACTTACGAGAACAGCGATGATACGTAAACTTTCAGCAAGATGATACATAACGGATTGCAAACGACGTACATCTGTCTCATCAGAGCTTTTAGCCAAGACCCAAGGCATAGTTTCATCGATGTATTTATTCATGCGGCTGATGAAAGCCCATACTGTTTTAAGGGCCTTATTTAATTCCATAGCTTCCATTTGGGCTTCAAAATCTGCAACCGTTTGTTCTGCCAAGGAAGAAATTTCTTTATCTAAATCATCTACATCATTAGTTTTTGTGATGATGCCACCATGATATTTTTCAATCATCGCAATAGTACGATTTAAAAGATTACCTAAATCATTAGATAAATCCGCATTAATTTTGGTTACAAAGTTAGGCAATGTGAAGTTTCCATCATGGCCTAATGTAATTTCACTTAACAAATAATATCGCAAAGAATCCGCACCATATGTATCAATCAATGGATTTGGATCAATAACATTACCTAGAGATTTACTCATCTTGGTACCATCTACAATCATCCATCCGTGGCCAAATACCTTTTTAGGCAATGGCAACTCAAGGCTCATGAGCATCATAGGCCAAATAATAGTGTGGAAACGAACAATTTCCTTACCCACCAAATGAAGATCTGCTGGCCAGAATTTCTTATATAGTTCACCATCCCCATCGAAAGGAGATAATGCGCTAATATAGTTTACTAATGCATCGAACCAAACATACACAACGTGTTTAGGGTCGAAAGGAACCTTAATCCCCCAGTCAAAAGAGGTACGAGATACAGCCAAATCCTCAAGCCCTTGTTTTACGAATTGAATCATTTCATTGCGACGAGATTCAGGTTGAATAAAATCAGGATTTTCTTCGATAAATTTCAACCATTGGTCTGTATATTTACCAAGTTTAAAGAAATAGCTTTCCTCTTTAACGCGCTCTACAGGACGTCCACAATCTGGACAGGTATGATTTTCACCAAGTTTTTGTTCAGTCCAGAAGGATTCGCAAGGTGTACAATACCAACCTTCGTATTCTGCTTTGTAAATATCGCCTTTTTCGTAAGCTTTCGTAAATAATTCTTGAACTACCTTTTCATGACGTGCATCGGTAGTGCGAATAAAGTCATCATTGGAAATATGCATTTTTTCCCATAATGCTTTAAATCCATTAACAATATTAGTCGTATATTCTAATGGTGTAATACCTTGTGCCTCAGCAGCACGTTGAATTTTTTGACCATGTTCATCAGAGCCAGTTAAAAATCGTACATCATAACCAGCTAAACGTTTAAAACGAGCAATTGTATCAGCTACAGATGTACAATATGTATGACCTATGTGCAATTTAGCACTAGGATAATAAATTGGAGTTGTAATATAAAATGTCTTCTTTGTATCGCCCATCATAATCTCCTTCTATTCATCACTTGTGAAAGTGTTATCGCTCTACAATATTATAAACCTCACGGCGAGAAACGCCAAAGCGTTTTGCTACTTCGCGAATAGCTTCCTTCTTTGGTACTCCTGTTTCTACTAATTCGGCTACGGCTGCTTCATAGGATATAGGTTGTTCTTCCATATCATCAGTCGGTTCACCCGTCTCACAACCACCTATCACTAAGACAAATTCGCCCTTATAGATAATTTGATTTAGGTTCTCACAAATAGAAGCTAAATCACTGCGTAAAAAGGTTTCAAACTTTTTAGTTACCTCGCGAGCAATCGTAATCGGTCGATTGCCAAAGGCCTCATACATATCACAGAGAACCTCTTGTAAACGATGAGGTGCCTCATAAAATATTAGCGTTCCTCGTTGTTTCGCCATAAGCTGAAGAGCATCATTGCGATGTTTCCCACGCTTTGGTAAAAAACCGAAGAATGTAAATTGTTTAGTATCTAAATCAGATGCAATAAGCGCCGTTAATGCTGCATTAGCCCCCGGTAAGGGTACAACGGATATAGCTTGTGCAATGGCCTTCGATGCAAGATCTGCACCAGGGTCAGATATAGCAGGCATGCCCGCATCACTAACACAAGCAATATTCTTACCCTCTAATAACATCTCTATAATAACAGTTCCTTTTTCTTCCTTATTATGTTCATGATAAGAAATCAAAGGCTTACTAATTTCAAAATGCTTTAACAATATACCGGTGTGCCGTGTATCTTCGGCTGCAATAGCATCAACCTCTCCCAGTATCCGTACAGCACGATACGTCATATCCTCTAGATTGCCAATGGGCGTAGGCACTAAATACAAGGTGCCCTTGTTATTTTCGTTCATACCAACGAGACACCTCCTCCGTGTACACATTAGGTTGGCTATATACGATTAATGGCGGCTCAACGATTAACCCTTGTTCACCGCCCTTTATAGCCTCAATCAAAACGATTTTAGCCGGTTTATGAATCATACCATGAACCATGCGTATTCGTTTAACAGTAAATCCAACCGCTGTTAATGCATGTATGAGCTCTGATAAACGAGGTGCACTATATACCATCCATAAACGCCCCTTATTTTTGATTAATCGAGAAGCCGCTGTACATACATCATCAATAGAAGTACAACCATCATGTAATGCCAAGCTAAGATGATGATTATTAGGCACTTCACCTCGTCGATGGTCAAAATAAGGAGGATTCACTAGAACACCATCAAAAGGTTTGGAACCAAATTGCTGATAATTCATAGTGCGATAATCACCTTGAACTATGGATACAACATTGGATTTATGATTATATAGAACACTGCGTTCAGCCATGTTAGCCATTACATCATTAATCTCAACACCTGTAATATGACCAGCACCTAGAGATGTACCTATTAACGGTAATACCCCTGTACCTGTGCCTAAGTCTATATATCGATGACGCTGATTAAATCGGCAAAAATGAACCAATGCAATAGCATCAAAGGAAAAGCGAAATTGATCTTGCCGCTGATATATCTTTAAATCATCGATAATCAAATCATCGAGTTGCTCTTGATTATTCATCTGGCAATGCCACATCAGACCATTTTAAATCGATGGTTCGACCTGCCTCCAACTGAACCTTAACTGTATGTTTATGATGATTTACCTTAAGAACCTTGCCGATACCTTCATCAGTTACGACCTCTTTACCGATACCTGGTGGCTCTACGTCGCGAGGCGAAGGAGTTCTATCCTTCTTCACATAAAGGTCTCCACCCTTTTTATATAAATCGTCTTCATAGTTTAAACAGCACATGAGACGACCGCATACACCAGAAATCTTGGTCGGATTCAAGCTCAAGTTTTGATCTTTAGCCATACGAATCGATACAGGTGAGAAATCACCTAAAAAGTTAGAACAACATAAAGGTCTGCCACAGGCACCTATGCCATTTAACACTTTAGCTTCATCACGAACACCTACTTGACGTAACTCAATGCGCGTTCTAAAGACAGTAGCTAAATCCTTTACTAGCTCACGAAAGTCTATGCGCCCATCAGCTGTAAAGAAGAATACAATTTTATTCATATCAAATGTGTATTCTACATTAATTAGCTTCATCGGCAATTTGCGCTTCGCAATCTTTTCTAAGCATATAGCAAAGGCTTTTTCTTCTCGTTCCTCATTCTTTTCTAATTGTTGTAAATCCTTAGGTGTAGCCTTTCTCATTACTTCTTTAACAGGCATCACTAAAGAATCCTTTGCAACCTCTTTTGGTCCAATTACAACCGTACCATATTCAACGCCACGCGCTGTCTCTACAATGACGCCATCATCGATTGTTAGAGTTTCTTCGCCAGGTAAGAAATAGTAAATCTTACCAGCCTTTTTAAATCGTACGCCAACGATGGTTACCATCTAAACCTCCTCACGAGCATCGTGAAGGGCGATACTAAGACCGTCCATCACGAGAGCGATTTTTATGTGTAACCGCAGTGCCTGTTCCGCGCGCAATGTTTCATGAGCTACAGTTGCTAAAGCGGCCATTGGCCAATGCGGTAATAATTCTAATAATACTGTTCTATGCATGGGTACTTGCAGTTGCTCTATGGTTGCACCACATTTAAGGGCCATCATATCGCGACTTAACAATCGTAACCAATGCATTAAATCCAATGCATCATCACGGGTCAATGACTCACACCATATGGCAATCTTTGAAAACCATCGTGAATCAGAGCCTAATGTTCGCATCCATTGTATGGCTAATTCCAACATGGCTATCGTTCCCTGTTGTACTAATGCTTCCACAACAGCAGGGTTACCATGGCCCATCGAAATAGCTTCATCTATGTTTCCTGTAATACCACGTTGCTGCAATGCGTAGCGAATACTTTCATCCGAAACGGATTGAAAGCCCACACCCATACACCGTGAAATAATTGTTGGCAACACAAGATTAATCTTGTTCGTAATAATAATGAAGTACACCTGTGCCGGTGGTTCTTCAATCGTTTTTAACATGGCATTCGCCATAATAGCATTGGCCATGTGAAAGTCTTCAATGATAACGACGCGGTTTCCAAGACCAGCAACAGATAGATGATCTTGCAATAGGGAATACCATTGTTCTACTTTTAAGGTTGATTTCATAGGACGAATCCAAAATGCATCTCCCTTATCCATATAAATAGGTAAACCTTCCGCTTCTATTTTCTTTTCACTTTCACCATTGGCAAGGCGTGCATTTTTTACCGCTTCTAGATATTCAGCCCCATTATGGCCTGGAAATACCTGCCGTCCTAAAATCAACGATGCTAACCCTATAGCCATATCAAGTTTACCAAGTCCAGCCTCTCCATAGAACAACAAGCTATGTGGTAATGTTTGCCGTTTTACCAATTCAGTTAGGTGGTTTTTAATCGTATCTTGACCGATTACATTATCAAAATATGTCATAATCCCTCCTATCCTGTCCAATATTACTATTATATAGGAAAATGGCGACTTTTTAAAGAGTCGCCATGTCCTAAGATATGTGATTTTATCTATCTCAATATCCTTTTTACCACATCGTATATGTCATTATGTATAGATTCTATACTGCGCATTGTAAAAGTTCCAGATTTATCTTGTTGGGCACAGGAAATACGATGCCATTGATAACGTTCAACTAATTCATCATAGGCATTGTGAACAGCTTGCAAATACACTCTATTTCCTTCGTGTATATCCCCTGTCTCTCCCCCTGTTTTACCAGTTCGCTCAGACATCAAAGATTCCGTCACGACTAATGGAACATCAAGCAAACATACCGCATCAGGACGAGGTAAACCAAACTTAACAAATTCAAAGTCTTCCAACCATTCTAAAAATTGAACACGTTTATCCGCATCCGTATATTTCACCATTTGATGAACCATATTTGACGTCGTATACCGGTCAGCAATAATGATGCCACCATCATTATAAAATGACTGCCAATCCATTCTAAAGGATGCAAAACGATCGATAGCATACATAGAACTTGCTACATAGGGATTAACCGAGTCTACATCTGTGCCAAATTGGCCCGATAAATACATCTTAATCGGCATCGATGCATCACTATCATAATTTGGAAAGCTAACACTGCGCACACGATGACCTTCTGCTTGTAATCGTTCTACCAAGCACTTTGTTTGTGTAGCTTTGCCACTGCCATCGCCACCTTCTAGTATGATTAAAGTCCCCATCTCTACTCCTCTACAACTTGTATCGTTTCTAAATTCATATCGGCTGCACCATTTGGCATATACCCCAATACACGCCGTTGTTGTATATATTGTAACACAGATTCTGTAATCTCTTCACCTACGGCTATACAAGGAATTCCCGGTGGATAATAAGCAATGGTTTCACCGCAAATATGATGTAACGCCGCCTCAAACATACAGGATTTACGATCCTTATAAAGGGCTTCCCTCGGTGTCATACGTACAACAGGAGTAGGCAGAATGGTAGCTGACTGAATAGTCTCAGTACGTTCCTCTATTTGTTCACCAGCACGATTTGTTAAGGATGACTTACTACAAATCTCATCGCTTATAGCCTGTACAGCCTTTACAAGAGTCATGATAGATTCTTCTGTATCACCTATCGTGATGAGTACTAACACATGATGCGCCTGCACAAGTTCAACTTCGATATGGTGAGCACGTAATCGTTTTTCGAAATCCACACCGGTAAGCCCCAATTCCTTGGCATCAATCAACACCTTTGTTACATCATAGTTAGGTCTATCTACATCCTTGCTTGACATGATAGAAATGCCCTTTATGGCTTCCAATGCACGTCGTAGTTGTAAACTTAATGACACAGCATGATTTACCAAATTTCTACCTTCCGTAGCCAACTGATGGCGCGCCATATCAAGGGAAGCTAAAAATATATAATTAGGACTCGTACTTTGTAACATCTGATGCATTTGTGTAATGCGGCGTTTATTAATTAAATCGCCTTGCCCTAATAGCCAAGAGGTTTGCGTCAAAGAACCTACCGATTTATGCGTGCTTTGTGCCACTAAGTCTGCACCTGACGCAATGGCTTCAACAGGTAAATTTTCTGAAAATGGTAAATGAGGTCCGTGCGCTTCATCAACAAGAACAATCATCCCTCGTTTGTGTGCTTCTTGTACGATGTTTACAATATCTACACCTACACCATAATAGTTTGGATACACTAAGAGAATCGCCTTAGCCTCTGGATGAGCATCCATGGTTTTAATAGCATCCTCCACTGATACACCTAGAGGGATACCCCACCGATCATCAAATTGGCAATCCATATAAACAGGCTTTGCACCAGATAACACTAATCCACTAATAACGGAACGATGTGCTTCTCGAGGAATGATAATCGTTTCATCAGGGCCTACTGTCCCCATAATCATCGCTTCAATTAAAGCGGTTGTGCCATTAATAGAGAACCAGCAATCATCAGCTCCATATAATTCAGCAGTTAAGTCTTGCGCCTCTTTTAACTCTCCTTCAGGTTCATGTAGATCATCTAGAGCATACATAACCCCTAAATCATATGGCAGTGCTGCTCCCATCCATTCCTTTAGTAACTGAGGCGCTTCAACACCAATCTTATGACCAGGTGTATGAAAAGGCACAAAATGTTGTTCCTTATATGATTCTAAAGCCTCTACAAAAGGCATTTTTTCTTGATTGCTCATATATACCTCGTAAAAAGGGCATGAATCTCAATGAGACTCATGCCCTTATGCATGTTATTTATCGCTGTGGACGACGCTTAGGATTAAACTGATTCATCCCTTTGTCTATGCCCACCTCTAAGGTGCCTAATACAGCTTTTACTGTGTCTTTGATACCTTTTTGTACTTTCTCTTGATTTTCTTCACTAAATGGTGCTAACACGTGATCAATGACGGTCCATTGTGGTAATGGACGACCAATACCTACGCGAAAACGCGGAAAATTTTCTGTTCCTATATGGGAGATTAAAGATTTAATCCCATTATGCCCACCAGAACTACCATTTGGTCGAATACGTAATTTGCCTACCGGTAAATCCATATCATCATAAATGCAATACACATCAGATGGATCAATCTTATAGTACCGCATCAATGGACCTACAGACTCACCACTTGCATTCATAAATGTTTGAGGCTTTACAAGCAATACCTTCTCACCAGCTACATTAATACTGCACACCTCTGCCTTTTGTTCTTCCCTCCAAGGAGTGTGAGAAACGCTATCTGCAATGGCATCGATGACCATAAATCCAATATTATGTTTTGTCGCTTCATATTGCTTGCCTGGGTTACCAAGGCCTACTACTAACTTCAAGAATCACCTATTATTTATCAAATAAATTACTTACTGAAACTTCATGAAAGATACGCATAATTGCTTCGCCCAATAATGGCGCTACAGATAGTTGCGTTACATTGTCTAATTTGCAATTTTCTGGTAATGGCATTGTGTTTGTTACGATAAGCTCTTTAATGTTGGAGTTTGCAATGCGTTCACTTGCTGGATCTGTTAATACAGCATGGGTAACAGCAGCCATAACAGATTTAGCACCAAATTCTTTTAATGCTTTAGCACCTTCTACAAGAGAACCTGCTGTATCTACAATATCATCAACGATGATACAGTTTTTGCCTTTTACATCACCAATGAGGTTCATAACTTTAGCTACGCCTGGTTCAGGACGTTTTTTCTCGATGATTGCAATTGGTGCACCAATGCGGTCAGCCAAATCACGAGCTCTTGTAACACCGCCAAGATCTGGAGATACTACAATAACATCTTCAAGATTTTTTTCATTAATGTATTTAGCTAAAATGGATGCACCATATAAATGATCTACTGGCACATCGAAGAAGCCTTGAATTTGACCTGCATGCAAGTCAATTGTTACAAGACGTGTAATACCAGAAGTTTGCATCAAGTTTGCTACTAATTTTGCAGTAATTGGTTCACGACCACGAGTTTTGCGGTCTTGGCGAGCATAACCGTAGTAAGGAACTACAGCTGTAATATGACGAGCAGAAGCACGTTTTAACGCATCAGCCATAACCATTAATTCCATTAAATTATCGTTTACAGGATAGCTAGTTGGTTGAATGATAAATACATCTTTGCCACGTACGCTTTCATCAATCATAATTTGTACTTCGCCATTATTAAAGCGACCTACAAACGCTTCACCTAAAGGCAAACCTAAATAATCACAAATTTCCTTTGCCAATTCTGGATTTGCGTTACCTGTGAAAATCTTAAGTTTTTTGCCGTCTTCAAATGCCATTTTGATACCCTTTCATTTCTCCGTAATCTTAGTTAGTTACTCAATGTATATGTAACGAAATATTACAGATATACAACCTTATTGCCTTATTATTGTATACTATTTTTCCTATCTTGTGTGAAAAATTTTTGATAAATTCTTATTTCTTTTTGAAAGTATCGTCTGTAACCCAATTTTCTTTCACAATTTGCTTGCTACGACCTACTGCTAATGCCTTATCAGGAACATTTTTAGTAATCGTAGAACCTGCTCCTACATAGCTATAATTACCAATTGTAACAGGTGCTACCAAATTGCTGTTACAGCCTACAAATGCACCATCGCCGATAGTTGTACGATGCTTGATTTTTCCGTCATAATTTACCGTAATCGTACCGCAACCAATATTGACACCAGAACCTACATCGCTATCGCCAATATAGGATAAATGAGGGAATTTGGTGCCTTCCCCAACATTGGAATTTTTAACCTCAACAAAATTACCAATATGAACCTTGTTGCCAATAACCGTATTAGGACGCAAATGAACATATGGACCAATATCTACGCCATCTTTTACTTCGCAGTCATGACCATAGGTAAAATGAATTACCGTATTATTGCCAACAGTTACATTCGTCAAGCGTGTATGAGGTCCAATTTCACAATTTTCACCAATCACCGTATTGCCTTCTAAAACGGTACCAGGATGTAGAATTGTATCAGCCCCCACAGTAACCTCTGGTGCTACATAGGTATTGTCAGGATCAATAATCGTTACACCAGCGGTCATTAATTCTACATTTTTACGATGTTTTAAAATGGATTCTGCTTCAGCCAATTGCAAGCGAGAGTTTACCCCTAACGATTCTTCAAAATTTTCAGTCATATAAGCGCTTACTTTATCGCCGCCATTTACGAGAATACCAACCACATCTGTAATATACAGTTCACCTTGTGCATTATCGTCGGATAATAGGCTAAGACAAGGCCATAGTTTTTTACTATCAAAAGCATACATACCAGTATTAACTTCTTGTACAGCTAACTCTTCTGGTTTGCCATCCTTTTGTTCTACAATGCGTACCACATGACCGTCTTCGTTACGAATGATACGACCATAACCTGTTGGATCTGGCATATGGGCCGTTAAAATTGTAGCCGCTGCTCCAGATGCAGTATGTTCTTTTAAAAGAGCTTCTAAACTTTCCTTAGTTACGAGTGGCGTATCCCCACACAACAATAAAATAGTGCCATCAAAAGATCCTAATACAGGTTCTGCCATTTTTACTGCATGACCTGTACCATTTTGCTCTTCTTGACGTACAAATTCAGCACGACCTTCTAGATAGTCTTGTACTGCATTACCACCAAAGCCAACGATAACAACATCCTTATCGGTTCCAAGAGATTGAACAGTTTCTAGAACGCGTTCAACCATGGCTTTACCGCCAACTTTATGAAGTACCTTTGGCAATTTGGACTTCATTCGTGTACCCTTACCAGCTGCTAAAATAAGACTTGCAATATTCATAGTAAACTCCTATCTATCAATCGTATCAAATACAGGTTCGATGTGAATTTCATTTGTACTTTCATCAATGCCATGGAACGTAAATAGTGATTCATAATCATTGATTAACTTAGGATTTGGTTCAGCAGTAGCCACTAGAACACCTGTTCCCACCACTTTACCATTCATCTCATGTACAAGCTCGGTCAGGCCTTTAGCCGTACCGCCAGCCTTCATGAAATCATCAATAATTAGCACCTTCGCATTTTGTGGAATAGCGCGTTTAGTTAATGTCATCGTTTGAATTCGACCAGATGAACCCGTTACATAGTTAATACTAATGGCAGATCCTTCTGTAACCTTACTATCACGACGCGCGATAACAAGTGGCTTGTTGAAAGCCCTAGCCACCATAACCGCCAAAGGAATCCCTTTTGTTTCTACCGTCAAAATATAATCTGGATTGCGATCTACAAAGCGAGTCATAATAATTTCGCCTAACCGAGTCATCACATGCCAATCATATAAAATATCCGACATATAAATAAATCCACCGGGAATAATACGATCTGGTTCACGCAAACGTTGCTGCACATCGCGTAAGATTTCATTGGCCTGCTCGCCTTTTCGATGAGGTATGAATCGAACACCGCCAGCTACCCCCGCTACCGTTTCTAGAGTACCCAACTGAAAATGTTCCATCGATTGACGGACACAGGTTAAATCTTCACTTACTGTAGATTTCGCCATTCCGAAAAAATCACAAAAATAATTAAGAGATATAAGTTTTTGTGGAGAATCGACTAATAATTTAGTCATTGCCACCATTCTTTCAACACGTCGAACTTTATTCATAAGCCTTCCTTTGCTGAATACTCGATTTATATTGATATCTATATTATACCATGAATTTCCGAATATTCGCATTGAGAAAAAATATATAATTCGGAAAAAGCTCTAGTCATAGACTAGAGCTTTCAACAGTTTATATATAGTTATAAAATATATACTTTTACAGTTTGACGACCAAATCGCAAAGCTTCTGCACGAGAATTAAAGGCTAGGTCAATACGGCTACCTTTAATAGCTCCGCCAACATCATCAGCCACGGCATAGCCATAACCTTCAATAAACATCTTTGTACCTAATGGTATAATCCGTGGATCTACTGAAACAATACCTTTTTTTAAGCGACTGCCAGTTGCCGTATAATTGCTATTTCCTGGGTCTTGAGCACTATATGCACTAGCATGCATCGTCATAACGCGTACATACTTATTGGGAACCCCATTATGACTACGCGAAATGGCGGAATCGCCAAAACGAGTTTCTTCCTTTTCTAAAGCACTCATCGTAGCCGTACCTACACGCCCATCTACAGCGAGCCCTTTAGCCTTTTGAAACTTACGTACTGCTAATTCAGTGTTATGCCCAAAAATACCATCTGCTGAATCATTAAGATATCCTTGATGCACTAACATGGTTTGAATTTTCTGTACATGATGACCTCGTTGTCCCTTATCAACTGACTTCGCCTGTGCGAAGGCCATCATATTAGTCATACATAGCACAGTACATAGTATTAAAATTCTCTTAATCATGTACATTCCCCTTTATTGCTTAAGTTAGCAATTATGATATACCCCAATATGACATTCTTTTCGTTTAGCCCCTACAATTCGTAAGTAGCCATAACCAATGATAGCAGAAATGATGGAACCAATCAATACGCCACCTTTAGCCATCTCTTGAGCATGACCTGGATCAAAAGCTAGAACGGAAACAAATATACTCATAGTAAAACCAATACCACATACAATGGATGTACCATAAATAAATTTCCAGTTAGCTTCTGCTGGCATAGGTACAATACCTAACTTAATCATGCCAAACATAGCACCAAAGATACCGATTTGTTTCCCTAAAACAAGACCTAATGCAACGCCTAAAACAACTGGATGACTTAAATCAGCCATACCAAATCCATCAAGGTTAACACCAGCATTAAAGAATGCGAAAATTGGAACAATAACAAAACTTACCCAGTTAGATAAATAATGTTCCCAATGTTGCATTGGTCTCACATATTTACGACCAATCTTGCCCCGTTCAGGAATTGTCATCGCCAAGATTACGCCTGCCATTGTAGCATGCAAGCCAGAACGAAGAATACAGTACCATAAAATGATCCCAAGAATGATATAAGACAAAGATCTAACGTAACCAGACCGATTACAATAAATCAATAACCCCGTTACAACTACAGCAGCAAATAAATAGAAAAGATTAAGATTTGCTGCGTAGAATATAGCAATAACAATGATGGCAATTAAGTCATCAATAACAGCTAAGGCTGTCAAAAATACTTTCATAGAGTTAGGAACTCTTGAGCCTAATGCAGTTATTACACCTATAGCAAAAGCAATATCTGTCGCAGTAGGAATAGCCCATCCATGAACGTAAACTTCACTAAATCCAGCAATAAGATAGTAAATAATAGCAGGTACTAATACACCAAATAATGCAGCAATACCTGGCATGATACGCTTAGCATTCGTATTTAGTTCACCACTTACCAATTCACGTTTTACTTCTAATCCAACAAAGAGGAAAAAAATCGCCATTAATGCATCATTAACCCACTCCATCGTTGTTAATGGACCTAGTTTTAAATTAACCAGAGACATATATTGTGTTGCCAATGGAGAATTCGCTACGATTAAGGCAATAAGTGTAGCTCCTAGTAAAACGGCAGTAGCCGAACCAGGAGAACGTAAAAGTACAAATATCCGTTCCATATGATTCCTTCCTAATATGATAAGTTTATTATTTGTTCTTAATAGATCTTATTTTATAAGCCACAATTAAAACTATAGCACCTAATAAACCAGAAATAATAGAGCCTATAAAGATACCAATTTTAGACATTTCTTGAGTTACACCAGGTGGAAATGCCAATGTAGCCACAAATAAGCTCATAGTAAACCCAATACCACAGACAATGGCTGTACCATAAACCTCGGGCCATGTTGTATTAGTAGGCATCTTAATAATCTTAGACTGAACTAAAACGTAAACAGCGGAGAATATACCAAGCTGTTTTCCCAAGATAAGGCCTAAAGAAACACCTAAAACAACAGGGTGGAACAAATGATCTACAGAAACATCTGAGAAGGATACACCAGCATTTAAGAAGCTAAATAGAGGAATAATCAAAAAATTAACCCAATTTTTCAATTTATCCGCCCATGCGTGCATAGGATAAACAGTTTCTCCATCCAACTTACCCATTGCAGGAATAGTCATAGCTAACACAACACCAGCGATAGTAGCATGAACACCAGATTTTAAAACAAAATACCAAAGAACGGCACCGAGTACACCATATAAAACTGGTCTCACATAGCCTTGTTTATTGGTATACCACAACGCTCCCGTCACAATAGCAGCAACGATTAAATGAGGAAAATCTACACCACCACCATAAAATATGGCAATCACTATGATAGCAATTAAATCATCGATAACAGCCAATGCCGACAGGAATGCCTTCATCGCTTGTGATACGCGTTTACCAAGCATCATAATGACACCAATTGCAAAGGCAATATCGGTAGCAGTAGGTATTCCCCAACCATGCGTATATTCTGGTACAGATCCAGCAATTAAGAAGTAAACTAACGCAGGCGTTACCACCCCGGCAAATGCAGCTAAAACTGGTAACAATCTCTTTGAGTTGGTGTTTAGCTCACCGGAAATCATTTCAGTCTTAATTTCAATCCCTACATATAGGAAAAATAAAGCCATAAGACCATCATTTACCCACTCCAATACATCCATTGGACCTAAATAAATATGCATCAGAGAAAAATACTGTTCAGCTATTGGAGAATTGGCAGTTATAACACCAAGAATCGCAGCAAGTAATAGCATAATACCGCCAGATGATTCAGACTGAATAAATGCTTTAATATATTTCATAGTAACTTCCACTTTCTCAATCATAATATAAATACAGGTTTTAACACATAAAAAACCTAGTTGATTTATATTATTATATCATTTTAGTTCGAAATCAATCAATAAACTAATGATGAAGCACGCTGATTAGATACAGGAAGAATATAATAACTTAATGATTAAATCCTCTAATTAAAGAAATAAAAAATACAACTAGAGGAATAGTTAAACAAATACCTGCTATAGTATTTGTAACTGGATTGGACCAAAGTGGCATAATAAATCCAAGTAATACTAAGGTACCACAACAGATTGGTGTACGCCAAACATGTTTTATCTCAGCCGATACTTTAGATTCTGTAGCACTAGCTCTGCCAAATTTCTTTTTAATAGTCATAATAATACCAGTCACAATGCCTACAATAAGAACAATATCCCAGATAGCCCATAATATTTTAAGAGCCATTGTATTATGATTATGAATATGGAGATTAATCATTGTAGTCATGCCCGTAAAATACCAGGGGATATTTTTTGTAGAATACATATCCTTAGTAGAATCAGTATATAAATTAGCATAGACTGGTTGGCCCAAGAACATAGCTGGATCATCATCATTTTCAGCACCTAAATAAAATGCATAATGATGATTATTAAATTTAGATGGATAATCTATAGATATAAGCTGACGATCTGGGTATGCTTTCATAATTCGAGAGATAGCTTCAGATGGTTGTAAAATGTCAGATTGACCAACTGAAAGTTCTTGCTTTGCAGTGTGTAGTACATCTGCATTATAGCTGTCATTAGCAATAAAAAATCCACCTATCCATACACCTGTAATACATAAGATAAATCCCCATACAGTAGCAACCATAGCAAATTCTCGGTGTAATGTACTTAATTTCATATAGTTAGACAATACAGTGGATTTGGCAAAGCTTTTACGAAATGGACCGTATAAAAAAATACCAGAAATAATAGATAACCCACATACTAAAGATAAAATTGTTACAATATAAATTCCTGTTTTACCAAGGTCTAATCGTGTATGTAGTTGATGAAGTGTATGTAATACACTTCGAACCCAAGGATGTGCAGGCGTTTCATGATGCGTAGTAATAAGCCCCTTTGTTTCAGGATTATATAATACATAATCCCCTCCCATCCCCATACGCGCTGGAGGTGCTACAGTTGCGGAAGAATCAATAATGCGATACCGTAAAATATGTGCAGCCCCCATAGCTGGAGAAATATTTAAAATATCCTTAGACGGATATTTTTCTTTCACTAATAGGGCACCTTCATCAGCATAATTAAAAATAGATATTTCTTGTTGGCTCATCGCCATTGATGACGAGGAATGATGTGACCCTCCTTGAGCCCATGCATTTAATTCAGTTCGGAACATAAGGACAAGACCTGTAATACAGAACATTAAGAAAAATAGCACAGAAACTATAGATAACCATTTATGAATTTTATAAATTTTTGACATACATATGCCTCCTTCCTCATTATGTTATACATTAATTATTATATCAATACAATACAGCAACCACTATGGGTATAGAGTATATAAACAAGCTCCCCTTGAATGTATATATTATAGTATGATACAATATGTACATCATGCGGGCGTAGTTCATCGGTAGAATGCGAGCTTCCCAAGCTTGAGAGGAGGGTTCGATTCCCTTCGCCCGCTCCATACATAATATTCCGTGATGTGATATGCGTCATGGTTATTTTTTTGTATAAAGATATAATAAAAACAGATTTGTATTGTATATTTTTATAAGGAGTATTCCATGAAATTAAGCGCAAGAAATCAATTAAAAGGTACAATCATTGAAATTCAAGAAGGTGCTGTAAACGCAATTGTAAAAATTAATGTAGGTAACGATAACATTCTTACAGCTGATATTACAATTCAATCCGTTAAAGACTTAGGCTTAGCAGTTGGCAAAGAAGTTGTGGCTGTTATTAAATCCACTAGCGTAATGGTTGGTGTAGAATAATAAGAAAGAGTCGCTTCGGCGGCTCTTTTTTTATTAAAATATTTTTAAGTGCCCTGGTCGGACTCTACATGTAAGTATATATAATAAAAAAGGCTAATCATTTGGTTAGCCTTTTTTAGCTTAATCAGCGACTTCCTATCACTCCTCACTGTGGATTTCTCATCGCTGCTTTGCAGCTGGAGAAATCTTACGTTCGGATGAAGGTGATGTGTGACTCCCATACGTCGCTACGCTCCTCTGTTAGCTCACACCCTACCTTTCCCAGGTGCCCTGGTCGGACTCTATATGTAAGTATATATAATAAAAAAGGCTAACCATTTGGTTAGCCTTTTTAGCTTAATCAGCGACTTCCTATCCTCCCAGGCCGTCTCCAGCCAAGTACTTTCGGCGTTTACGAGCTTAACTACTGTGTTCGAGATGGGAACAGGTGGACCCTCGTAGCTATCGCCACTGAATCTGTCAGAGTTTGTACTCTGAAAACCACATAGAAGTTATATATATTTGTTGCACATGTCTGCTTATTGTTTTAAGTAAAGCCCTCGATCTATTAGTACCAGTCAGCTCCAAGCCTCACAGCTCTTCCACACCTGGCCTATCAACCATGTCGTCTACATGGGATCTTACTAGCTTATGCTATGAGAAACCTCATCTCAAGGCTGGTTTCACGCTTAGATGCTTTCAGCGTTTATCCGTCCCGAACGTAGCTACCCAACTGTACCCTTGGCAGGATAATTGGTACACCAGCGGTTCGTCCACTCCGGTCCTCTCGTACTAGGAGCAGCCCCCTTCAAGTTTCTTGCGCCCGCGATGGATAGGGACCGAACTGTCTCACGACGTTCTGAACCCAGCTCACGTACCACTTTAATCGGCGAACAGCCGAACCCTTGGGACCTACTTCAGCCCCAGGATGTGATGAGCCGACATCGAGGTGCCAAACCTCCCCGTCGATATGGACTCTTGGGAGAGATTAGCCTGTTATCCCCAGGGTAGCTTTTATCCGTTGAGCGATGGCCCTTCCACTCGGCACCACCGGATCACTAAGCCCGACTTTCGTCCCTGCTCGACCTGTCCGTCTCGCAGTCAAGCTCCCTTCTGCCTTTACACTCTTCGAGCGATTTCCGTCCGCTCTGAGGGAACCTTTGGGCGCCTCCGTTACTCTTTAGGAGGCGACCGCCCCAGTCAAACTGCCCGCCTAAGACTGTCCAGCCGGTTGTTAATCGGCCTGTTAGAAATCAATTAATCAAAGGGTGGTATCCCAACAACGACTCCTCTAAGACTGGCGCCCTAGATTCTAAGTCTCCCACCTATCCTGTACATTCATTAACTAAGTTCAATCTTAGGTTGCAGTAAAGCTCCATGGGGTCTTTCTGTCCAGTCGCGGGTAACCTGCATCTTCACAGGTACTTCAATTTCACCGGGTCCCTCGTTGAGACAGTGCGCAAGTCGTTACACCTTTCGTGCGGGTCGGAACTTACCCGACAAGGAATTTCGCTACCTTAGGACCGTTATAGTTACGGCCGCCGTTTACTGGGGCTTCAATTCAGAGCTTCGACCGAAGTCTAACCCCTCCTCTTAACCTTCCAGCACCGGGCAGGTGTCAGCACCTATACATCAGCTTTCGCTTTAGCAGGCACCTGTGTTTGTGGTAAACAGTCGCTTGCGCCTCTCTTGTGCCACTCATTCATGCTCCACGCGTTACTGCCCTTCACACTACATGAGTCCTCCTTTTCCCGAAGTTACGGAGGCATTTTGCCGAGTTCCTTAACGAGGGTTTTCCCGCGCACCTTAGGATTCTCTCCCCGCCTACCTGTGTCGGTTTTGGTACGGGCGATGTGTCTCTACCTAGAAGCTTTTCTCGACAGTGTAGGATCAATCACTTCGCTGTAAACAGCTCGTCATCACATCTCAGCTTTTAGAGTTACGGATTTGCCTATAACTCAACCTACATGCTTAAACACGCACTTCCAATCGCGTGCTGACCTACCTTACTGTGTCACTCCTTCGATCAAACGATTCACACCGGTACAGGAATTTCAACCTGTTGTCCATCGCCTACGCTTTTCCGCCTCGGCTTAGGTCCCGACTTACCCTGAGACGACGATCGTTGCTCAGGAACCCTTAGGCTTTCGGTGGAATGGATTCTCACCATTCTTTTCGCTACTCATACCGACATTCTCACTTCTCACCAGTCCACAACTCCTTACGGTACTGCTTCAATCCGATGAGAACGCTCCCCTACCCATATACATTGCTGCATATGACACGACTTCGGTTTCATACTTTAGCCCCGGACATTTTCGGCGCAGAGTCTCTCGACCAGTGAGCTATTACGCACTCTTTAAATGGTGGCTGCTTCTAAGCCAACATCCTGGTTGTTTTGGAAATTCCACATCCTTCGCCACTTAGTATGACATTGGGGACCTTAGTCGGTGTTCTGGGCTGTTTCCCTCTTGACAATGGACCTTATCATTCACTGTCTGACTCCCGAGTATAAGTATAGCCATTCGTAGTTTGACTAGGTTCGGTAACCGGTATGGCCCCTAGCCCGATCAGTGCTCTACCGCCTATACTCTCAACCTCGAGGCTAGCCCTAAAGCTATTTCGGGGAGAACCAGCTATCTCCGTGTTCGATTGGCATTTCACCCCTATCCACAACTCATCCCAAAGCTTTTCAACGCTCACGAGTTCGGTCCTCCACACAATTTTACCTGTGCTTCAACCTGGCCATGGATAGATCACTACGGTTTCGGGTCTACTATCACTAACTGAACGCCCTGTTCAGACTCGCTTTCGCTGCGGCTCCATGTTTTCCACTTAACCTCGCTAGCAACAGTAACTCGTCGGTTCATTCTTCAATAGGCACGCCGTCGTCCTGATATATATACAGACTTCGACTGTTTGTAGACATACGGTTTCAGGTTCTCTTTCACTCCCCGCCAGGGGTTCTTTTCACCTTTCCCTCACGGTACTATGCGCTATCGGTCGATATCAGTATTTTGGCTTGGAGGGTGGTCCCCCCTGCTTCCCACAAGGTTTCACGTGTCTCGTGGTACTCTGGATACAGTCCCATGTATGCAAGGTTTCGATTACAGGGCTTTCACCTTCTGCGGCTGAGCTTTCCAACTCGATTCTTCTACCTCATTTACACTTGATGACTGTCCTCAACCCCGGTGCGGTTGCCCGCTCCGGTTTGGCCTCTTTCCCGTTCGCTCGCCGCTACTAAGAAAATCTCGTTTGATTACTCTTCCTCTGGGTAATTAGATGTTTCAGTTCCCCAGGTGCCCTCCTCATACTCAAAGGTATGGGTGACAGTGCATAACCACTGCCGGGTTCCCCCATTCGGAAATCTACGGGTCAAAGGTTGCTTGCACCTCTCCGTAGCTTATCGCAGCTTACCGCGTCCTTCTTCGGCTGATATCGCCAAGGCATCCGCCGTACGCCCTTAAAATCTTTACTTATTTTGCGCCATAATTTGCGACTATCTTCGTTGTACTGCATTCAGCTCATCTTGCGTATACAAATACGCGGCGATTTCGCTTCATTGGTACGCCTCGATATTCATCAAATTCTGACGAAAATCAATTTGATTTTTAGACATGCATTAGATACATTGTCGTTTTTTGTAGCCGTACATTTTCATGTACGTCACCAATAAGTCAGAGAATTATTTCCTATGTGCTCGGGTCAACCTACTTAGAAATTCTAAGAGATGACCTTACAAATATATAATAATTATCTTCTATGCAGTTTTCAAAGAACAAAACTCCTTATGGAGTTGTTTGAGAGTCTTTACAGATCTCTCAAAACCGAACAATGTAGGTTGTAAGTACAGCTAGCGCATATGCTACGTCTACTTACTGGCCAAAGTGTCGACCTAAGTGACATCCAAGCTCTTGGCTCGGTGTATGTCTCCC